>JAPLMM010000142.1 GCA_026387035.1 Planctomycetota bacterium | reverse complement strand
CTTCGTCAAAGAAGGCCTGAAAGGCCGCTCGCCCATCCCGAGCCTGCCGGGGCAGGCGCAGTTGGGCCTTGAGGAACTCGTCGTGGAGGCCCGGCGCGTGCGCGATGCCGGGGTGCCGGCGGTGCTTCTGTTCGGCATCCCATCCACACGGTCACTGCGGCGTGCTGGACGAACGTTTCGCCGCCGCGCCCGCCACACGGACGGCGGGTAAACTTGCGCGGCGGGCAAGCCCGCCTGCGCAGCATCCTGCGGAGGCGAACCAGGCCAGCGGCGTTGATAACGACGCGACGCTGGAGCGTCTGGCCGAGATGGCCGTCGTCTGCGCCGAAGCCGGGGCCGACATGGTCGCCCCGAGCGACATGATGGACGGTCGCGTAGGGGCGGTCCGCGACGCGCTCGATGCGTGCGGCCTGGAGCAGGTGCCTATCCTGTCGTATGCCGCGAAGTACGCCTCGCACTTTTACGGTCCGTTCCGCGACGCCGCGGAAAGCCCGCCCAAGTTCGGCGACCGCCGCGGATACCAGATGGATTTCCGGAACTCGGACGAGGCGCTGCGGGAGGTGGCGGCGGATCTGGAGGAGGGGGCCGACATCGTGATGGTCAAACCGGCCCTTGCCTACGGCGACATCATCCGGCGCGTGAAGGACGAGTTCGGGGTGCCGGTGGCGGCGTACAACGTGAGCGGGGAGTACGCAATGGTCGAGGCTGCGGCCGCCAACGGGTGGATCGACCGCGAGGCCGTCATTCACGAAATCCTAACGAGCCTTCGCCGGGCCGGGGCCGATATCCTCATCTCCTACTGGGCCACGGAAGCGGCGGCCAAGGCGACGGGCTGATTGTCCGGGCTGCCCCACAGAGCCCTTTTGGCCCGTTGCGTCCAAGCCATTGACAGTACGCGCCCGCGCGCTTTAGAATAGCGCCAGGCGGGAGGGTGCTTCTCCTGGTGTTCTCCTTTTTCCGTCAGAGGGGTCAAAGGTAGGGGGCTCGGCTTGGGCCGGGCGCCCATGATGTGGGCGCAGAACGATGCGTGTTTTCATGCTGGGGTGGGAGTTTCCGCCCTTCATAAGCGGTGGTCTCGGTACGGCTTGCTACGGCCTGACGAAGGCCTTGAGCGACCTCGGGACGGAGGTTCTGTTTGTCCTTCCGCGCGGCGTGGTGGACCAGCGGCGGGGCCGGGTCCAGGTGTTTTCCGTTCGTGAAAAGGGCCGGGGGCGGACCCACACCTACTGGACGGTCAAGGGACTCGAACACGTCCGCCTGATTCCTGTTGAGAGCGGCCTGACTCCCTATGTGACGGAGGAAGGGTACGCGGCCGAGCGCATGCAGGCGTCGCAGCAGGTTGGCCAGACCGCGACGGAAGCGGCGCCCGGGGCGCCGGCCTCTCCGGTGAACCTTCCGACGAGCCTGGGGCTCAGTTCCGTGCCGCCCATTTACGCGGGCAACCTGATGTCCGAGGTTCATCGGTACGCGCGAGTCGTCGCGGACCTGGCCCGCCAGAGCGATTTCGACGTTATTCACGCCCACGACTGGATGACCTTTCCGGCGGCGCTGGCGGTGGCGGCGATGTCGGGCAAACCCCTCGTGGCACACATTCATTCGACCGAGTTCGACCGCAGCGGGACGAACGTGAACCAGCAGGTGTATGACATCGAGCGTGCGGGCCTGCACGGCGCGAAGAAGGTCATCTGCGTCAGCCGGCTGACGCGGAGCGTGGTGACGAGCCGCTACGGCGTGCCGGCCTCCAAGTGCAGCGTCGTTTACAACGCCATCACGGTGAACGGCGATCCGATCGTCCATCCCGTGGAGCGGATCGAGAAGGACGACAAGATCGTCCTGTTTGTCGGGCGGATCACGATGCAGAAGGGCCCGGAGTATTTTCTGGCGGGCGCCAAGAAGGTCCTCGAAGTGATGGACAACGTGAAGTTCGTCATGGCGGGTTCGGGCGACATGATCCGGCGGATGATTGAGCTGGCGGCGGCGATGGGGATCGGACACCGCGTGACGTTCACGGGGTTCCTCCACGGCGACGATCTGGACCGCGTGTTCGAGATGGCGGACCTGTACGTGATGCCTTCGGTCAGCGAGCCGTTCGGCCTGGCGCCGCTGGAGGCCCTTTCGCATGACGTGCCGGTGCTGATTTCGAAGCAGAGCGGCGTGAGCGAGGTGCTGACGCACGCGCTGAAGGTGGATTTTTGGGACATCAACGAGATGGCGAACAAGATCATCGCCGTCCTTCGCCATCCGCCGCTCCGGAAAACCCTCCGGGAGCACGGCGCGTTCGAGGTTCGCAAATTTTCGTGGGCCGACGCCGCCAAGGCCTGCATGGACGTCTACAGCGAAGTGGTGGGAGCGCGTCGCTAGCATGGCCAGCGTCTGCTTTTATTTTCAGGTCCATCAGCCGTTTCGCCTGCGCCGGTACAGCGTTTTCGACTCGGCCGCGAACTACTTCGACGAGTTCAGGAACGCCGAGATCTGCCGCAAGGTCGCTTCCAAGTGCTACCTTCCGACGAACCGGGTGCTGCTGGACCTCGTCCGCCAGTACGGGCGCGACTTCGCCGTCTCGTTTTCCATCACGGGCGTTGCGTTGGAGCAGTTCGAGCACTGGGCGCCCGAAGTGGTCCAGTCGTTCCAGGCGCTGGTGGACACGGGCCAGGTGGAACTCCTGGCCGAAACGTACTACCACAGCCTGTCGTTCCTCTACAGCCGCGAGGAGTTCCGCGAGCAGGTGGCGGCCCACTCGGCGAAAATGACCGAAGTGTTCGGCGTCCGGCCAACGGTGTTTCGCAACACCGAACTGATTTACAACAACGACCTCGGCCACTTCATCCAGGGGATGGGCTACCAGGGAGTTCTGGCCGAAGGGGCCGACCACATCCTGGGGTACCGCAGCCCGAATTTCGTTTACCGCCCCATCGGCGCCGACCGCATCAGCCTTCTGCTGAAGAACTATCGCCTTTCGGACGACATCGCGTTCCGCTTCTCCGACCGGGGCTGGGCGGAGTGGCCGCTGACGGCCGAGAAATTCGCCGGTTGGGTGAACCAGGTGAACGGGAACGGTTTCGTTGTGAACCTCTTCATGGACTACGAGACGTTCGGCGAGCACCAGTGGGCCGACTCGGGAATCTTCGACTTCCTGTATCACGTGCCCGAACACGTTCTGAAACACCCGGACAACAACTTCATGACGCCTTCCCAGGTTGTCCGGACCTACGCCCCCGTCGCCGAACTCGACATTCCCCACATGATCTCATGGGCGGACATCGAGCGGGACCTTTCGGCCTGGCTCGGCAATGCCATGCAATCCAACGCCCTGCACGAACTCTACCGCCTGGAGGAGCAGGTCAAGCAGAAGGGCGATCCCCAGTTGCTCCACGATTGGCGGTGCCTCCAGACTTCCGATCACTTCTATTACATGTGCACCAAATGGTTCGCCGACGGCGACGTGCACAAGTACTTCAACCCCTACGAGTCGCCGTACGATTCCTACATCAACTTCATGAACGTCCTGGATAACCTTCGCACGCGCCTGCGGCGCTAGGCAGACGCAGGCGGAAGAAGCATCGCTCGACAGGCTTGTGTTCAGGGATGGCTCTTACTGTCGGGGCAGGGAATTCGCCTGCGAACAGCCCTTGCTCTTGGCCGGGCATGTGCTATTATAATGGGGGAAAGGCGTTGGGGAAAGAAGGCCGCCATGAGAGCGATCAAACTGATTGTCGAGAAGCACCCGGACGGATACGTGGCCTACCCGCTGGGCCTCAAGGGCGTGGTGGTGGGCGAGGGCGACTCGTACGAAGAGGCCCTGGCCGACGTGCGATCCGCCATCCGGTTCCACATCGAGGCCTTCGGCCCGGAGGTTCTTGAAGGCCGCTTATGAAATTGCGGGTTCTGGTCGAACAGGATGAGGACGGCAAATACGTTGTCACATGCCCGTCTCTTCCGGGTTGCGTTTCCGAGGGCGACACGCGCGAGGCGGCCCTGGCGAACATCCAGGACGCCATCGAGGGGTATCTCAAAAGCCTTCGCAAGCACGGCGAGGCTGTCCCGGTTGCTACCGCCGGAACCTAGAACTGGTTTCTTAACCTGTTTTTGCGCGGCGGGTCTCCCGGGCCGCCGCGCGGAGAGTGCCAATGGGCGCGGTGGGTCAGGAGACCCACCGCGCTTTCTCACGGGTGACCGGCGGTCGTCCGCCTCGCCGGGACCTCCCGCCGGCCCACTTCCGGCGCCCCGTTGCATAGACCCCGTTCGCTCCGTATAATTCCCCTGTTTGCGGGGCCCCCAGCGGAGCCACAACGTGCCGCGCGATATTCCCGTCTCCAACGGCAACCTGCTGATCGCGTTCGATTCGGACTATCAGATCCGCGACGTCTATTACCCCTACGTCGGCCAGGAAAACCACGCCGGCTGGGGCCCTTGCCGATTCGGTGTTTTTGCCGACGGGAAGTTGGCCTGGACGAGCGACGAGGGGTGGAAGAAATCTCTGCGGTATCTGAAGGAGACGCTGGTCACGAGCGTCAGCCTCCGGCATGAGGGGCTCCGCGTCCGCCTGTACTGCAACGACGTGGTGGATTTCAACCGC
>JAPLMM010000141.1 GCA_026387035.1 Planctomycetota bacterium | reverse complement strand
GTGCGCCCCCGTCGCCTTCACCATGCTCGCGTTCACGAGCACCAGGCCGTCCGGCCGGACGACCGGCGCGAACCGGTCGTACGACATCTGATTCATCAGCACCAGGCAAGTCGCCTCCTCGACGACGGGGCTGGCTACGGGGGAGTCGCTCACGCACACGTGGCAATAGGCCGTCCCACCGCGGACCTCCGTCCCGTAGGACGGGAAGAACGTCACCTCGTAGTCGTGCATCAGGAGTTCGGCGACGAACTTGCCGAAGGTCATCAGCCCCTGGCCGCCGAACCCCGAAAAAATCATCCGCTCGTCCATGCTCCGTCGGCTCCTATGACTCGATTTCCGCGGCCCGTTGCTTTTGCCCGACCGGCGGCATAGCATAAAGGTACGCAAGAGCCATTGGTCGAGCAAGGCCAATCCTGAAAGGGAGGAGCGATGATGGCCCGGATGTCCAGACGCCAGGCGCTCGAGACCATCGCCGCCGGCGCCGTCGGCATCGCGGCAATGGCCGCCCCAAGCCGAGGTCAAACCAAAGGAGATTCCACAATGGCAACCGCTCCCGCAGGTCCCGAAGCCTACACGCTGCCCCCGCTGCCGTACAAGTCCCTGGAACCTGTCATTGACGACGCGACGCTCGCCCTCCACCACGACAAGCACCATGCAGGGTACGTCAAGGGCGCGAATGCCGCCCTGGAGGCCCTCGCGAAGGCCCGCGAGGCCGGCGACTTCGCCCTCGTCAAGCATTGGGAGCGGGAACTCGCGTTCCACGCCTCCGGCCATGCCCTCCACTCGCTCTACTGGACGAGCCTGTGGCCGGGCGGGCGCGGGGAACCGTCGGCAGCGCTCGCGCAGGCAATCGAGGCCTCGTTCGGCTCGAAGGAGAAGATGCTCGCCCAGTTCGCCGCCGCCACCAAGGCGGTCGAGGCGAGCGGGTGGGGCGTCCTCGCGTGGGAACCGCTGTCGAAGCGGATCGTGGTGCTCCAGGCCGAGAAGCATCAGGACCTAACAATCTGGGGCTGCATGCCGCTGCTCGTCTGCGACGTCTGGGAACACGCCTACTACCTGAAGTACCAGAACAATCGCGGGGCGTACGTGGACGCGGTGATGGGGATCCTGGACTGGCAGTCGGCCTCGGAACGATTCGCGCAAGCGGCGACGAAGTAACGCCGTGACGGTGTAACGAAGAAGCAGAGGGCCGCACCGCGCGAGGACGCGCTTCGCGGCCGCGGCTTCGAAATCCATGAGGAGAGAGTGGCCATGGTCAAGCATGTTCTGTTCGTAATCGGGCTGGGGATTTGCGTTTCCGCCGTGCTTGCCGGGACGCCCGCGCCCCAGTTCCAAAGGCTCCAACTGACCGACCAGTTCTACTGCGAAGGCGCGTTCTGCGCCGACTTCAACCGGGACGGCAAGATGGACGTGGTCTCGGGCCCGTTCTGGTACGAGGGCCCCGACTTCCGGAAGACGCACGAGATCCGCCCGCCCAAGGCCTTCGACCCCAAGGACTACTCCGACAATTTCCTGACCTACACGGGGGACTTCAACGGCGACGGTTGGCCCGACGTCCTCTACCTACCGTACCCGGGGAAGG
>JAPLMM010000140.1 GCA_026387035.1 Planctomycetota bacterium | reverse complement strand
ACCCACAGCACCCGCGTCGTGGATCTTTACGGCCACTTTGCAGGCGTCTTCGCCCTCGACTTCCCCGAGCGGATCCTCCGGCGGAACTACAAGCGGCCGCTCCTCGTGGCCGGGACCGACGGCGTCGGCACCAAACTCCGCGTCGCCATCGACGCCAACAGATTCGACACCATCGGACAGGACTGCGTCGCCATGTGCGTCAACGACATCCTCTGCCTCGGCGCCGAGCCCCTGTTCTTCCTCGACTACCTCGGCACGGGGCACGTCGAACCCGACGCCCTCGCCGAAACGGTCATCGGCGTCGCCAACGCCTGTGCCGACTGCGACTGTGCCCTCCTGGGCGGCGAAACAGCCGAAATGCCCGGCTTCTACGCCAAGGGCGACCTCGACCTCGCGGGCTTCGCCGTCGGCGTCGTCGAAAAGAGCCGCCTCATCGACGGCTCACGCATCGAAGAAGGCGACTCCGTCCTCGGACTCGCCTCCTCCGGCATCCACTCGAACGGCTTCAGCCTCGTCCGAAAAATCGTCTTCGAGACGGCCGGCCTCAAGGTGAACGACGAAATTCCAGGCCTCGGCATCTCCGTCGCCGACGAACTTCTCAAGCCCACGCGACTCTACCCCCGGCCGGTCCTGCGCGTCCTTGCCCACTATCAACGGAAGCGCATCGTGCATGGCATGGCCCACATCACGGGCGGCGGCATCCCCGGCAACGTCCCGCGCGTCATCCCCGCCGGACTCCGCGCCGAAATCAGCCGAAAGGCCTGGACCGTCCCGCCCATCTTCGGCTGGCTCCAGAAGACCGGCAACGTCCCCACCCAGGAAATGTGGCGCGTCTTCAACATGGGCATCGGATTCGTCCTGGTCGTCAGCCCCTACTACGCCGACCACGTCGCTGAGATGCTCGAGACGGCCGGCGAGACCGTCTACCGCCTCGGCCACATCGCTCGCGGCCCCGGCGGCATCGCCCTGAAGTGAAGCCCAGGGTCCGGTTCCATGGTCCGCCTCGCGGAAGCGTGCGGGTGGCTTTGGAATACTTACCCGTCCGCGAGGGCGGCCGTGGCCGACCCGTCGGACTGGGGGCGTATATACTACTGATCAGGCTCATCGTGAGCCTGGCCGGCCACAAGGGCACGAACGGTTACAGAATACCTAAACCCGAACCGAAAGGAAATACCGATGAATCGAATTATTTGCCTTGCCACGCTCTTGACGTGTTCCGCCGCTTGGGCCGCGGAAGACCCGCAGGCAGCCGAAAAAACCAAGACGCAAGGGGCGTCCATGGAAATGGTGCTCCAGAAACGCTACCTGAATGTTCCCGTGAACAACCGGGCGCCAGGCCGCTCGATGAGCCTCACGGTGGACGATGAATTGCTCGGAAACTTCGGCATCCCGCTGGCGGAAGACAAACCGGATTGGTGGGCCTTCTTCGACGTCGCCCGGTTCAAGGGGCGAAAACTGGTCGTCAACATGACCCCCGCGCCGAAGGACTGGAAGATCATCAGCCAGGACGACGTGATCAAGGGATCCGAGGATCTCTACCAAGAGAAATACCGTCCCCAGTTCCATTTCACCTCGCGGCACGGCTGGCTTAACGATCCCAACGGCATGATTTATTACAAGGGCGAATACCACCTGTACTACCAGCACAACCCGGTCGCACTTCCCTGGGGAAACATGACCTGGGGGCATGCCGTCAGCAAAGACATGGTGCATTGGAACGAGCTGCCGACAGTTCTGTTCCCAAATACCAAGGGGGCGTGCTTCTCGGGCGCCGCGTTCATCGACCGAAAGAACCAACTTGGCCGCAAAACGGGAGAAGAAGATGTTCTCGTGATGTTCTATCTGCGGACGAAGAGCGGCCTCTGCCTGGCGTATTCGAACGATCGCGGCCGGACATTGACCGACTATGAGGGCAACCCGGTCCTGACTCACCCGGGCGATCGCATCGACACTCCCAGACCGTTCTGGTATGAGCCCACCGGCCGTTGGATCGCCCCGACCTATGATCATTTCAAGAACAAGGACGGCAAGCCACTCCGAGCGGTGGGATTCTACAGCTCCGAGAACCTGAAGGATTGGAAGTTCGAGAGCCGGGTAGAACAGGACAGGTCGGGTGATGAACTTTGTGGGTGCGTGGACTTCTTTCAACTGCCGATCGGCGGAGACGCCAACGCGAAGAAATGGGTAATGATCTTTATAGACGGCAGCTATATCGTGGGCACGTTTGACGGTCACACGTTTTATACGCTCTCCGGCAAACCGGCCGTGACGATGGACCGTGTCACCTCATTGGTTATTCCGGGGAACTACTATGCAACCATGACCTGGGAAAATGAGCCGAACGGCCGGCGCGTACAGATCACCTGGATGCGGGGCGGCAATTATCCCGGCATGCCGTTCAACCAGCAGATGACGGTCCCGGCGGAGATGACGCTTCACTCAACCGATGAAGGACCGCGTATGCGCATGAATCCGGTCAAGGAACTCGAAACGCTCCGGGCGAAGACGCATAAATGGACGGATCTGACCCTAAAAGCAGGGGAGAATCCGCTGGCCGGAATCGAAGGAGATCTGTTCGACGTGGAAGTCGAGTTCGAGCCGGCTGCGGACACGGAAACCATCTTCGACCTGCGCGGAGAAAAAGTGGTGTATAATGCCCAGAGTCAGACGTTGTCCTGTGGCAGTGTTCGGACGCCGCTCAAACCCGAGAAGGGTATCCTCCACCTCAGGATTCTGCTGGACCGTACTTCCATTGAGGTGTTCGGGAACAATGGCCGCGTTTATATCCCGCGCTGCATCCTCCCGAAGGATGACAATCGCTCCCTGAACGCATCCTGCGGTAAGGGCCAGGTCAAAGCCCGCTTCCTGCGCGTCCACGAGTTGAAGTCTATATGGGAGTAGGAAGGGATGGATATGCAACCGGCCTGCTGAGGCAAGACTATGAGGCTGGTACATAATAGCCCTGGGCGTAGTTCCGGGGACCTCTTGAAAACATCTCTCCGATTTTGCCCTTGAACCCGCCGAACCAGGCCGCTAGGGTCAAGGACCTATGCCGACCGAGGAAACAACCCGCGGCCTGACGGTCGAGACCCTGGCTCGCCTCATTGACCACACGCTCCTGGCGCCCGACCACACCGTCGAGGACGTCGAGCGCGTCTGCGAGGAGGCGATCGGCTACGGCTTTCACACCGTCTCGGCCGCCCCGTACGACGTCGAACGCGTCGTGAAACTGCTTCATGGAACGGACGTCCTGGCGGGCGGCACGGTGGGAATCCCCTTCGGCTACGCCGGCCTCGACGTCAAGCGCGAGGAGGCCCGCGTCTGCATCGAGTCCGGCGCCGGCGAAGTCGACATGGTCATCAACCTCGTGGCGATGAAGAGCGGACGCTACGCCGACGTCCGCGACGAAATCGCCGCCATCCGCAAAATCACCACCGGCTGCTGCCTCAAGGTCATCCTCGAATGCTGCTATCTCTCGGACGAGGAAAAGGCCAGGGCCTGCGAACTCGCGCTCGAGGCCCAGGCCGACTTCGTCAAGACCTCGACCGGCTTCGGCCCCGGCGGCGCCACGACGCACGACGTCCGGCTGCTTCGGCAAACGGTCGGCGACCGCGCCGGCGTCAAGGCCGCCGGAGGCATCCGCACCTTCCACGACGTCTCGGAAATGGTCCGCGCGGGCGCTTCCCGCATCGGCACGAGCGCCGGCGTCCGGATCATCGAGGATTTCCAGAACCGCGAAGACGAGTGAGCCCATCATGACCTCCGAGCGAACGCCCGAAGAAACCGTCGAGCGAGTCGCGCGGAGCCTCCGCCTCCGCCTCGAGGACGATGGCCGCGCAGGCCGCGTCGCCGTCCCACGCCCCGCACACGAGCCCCGGGCGCCGGGCGTTTTGCGCGGGGGAACGTCGCCCGCCGCTTCCGCGGCGGGCTCACCGCGTGAGCCGACCGCGGAAGCGGTCGGCGACGTTCACCTGCCGCGGCTTTCGCGCGCCCCCGAAAATCGCGCCGCCGACGCACTCCGCAAAGAACTTGCCACGGCCGCCCAACACGTCGAAGGACAGGACCTTTTCGACTTCGGCTCCCCCGACCTCGAAGGCGGCGCGAGCCGCCAAGACGCCCTGAAGCGCGTCGCCGACGAAGTCGCCCAGTGCACCCTCTGCAAAGAACTCGCCGACTCGCGGACCCAGACGGTCCCCGGCCAGGGCGACCTGAACGCCCGCCTGGTCTTCGTCGGCGAAGGCCCGGGCGAGGAAGAAGACCGCCAGGGCCTCGCCTTTGTCGGCCGCGCGGGACAACTCCTCACCAAAATGATCGAGTCCATCAACCTGACGCGCGACCAGGTCTTCATCGCGAACATCCTGAAGTGCCGGCCTCCCGCCAACCGCACGCCGACGCCCGACGAAATCGCCAACTGTTTGCCCTACCTCATGCGCCAACTGGAAATCCTCCGCCCGAAAATCCTCTGCGCGCTGGGCGGCGTGGCGGCCCAGACGCTCCTTCAGACCCGCGACGGCATCACGCGCCTCCGCGGACGCTTCCACCCCTACCGCGGGGCGCTCCTGATGCCCACCTTCCACCCCGCCTATCTCCTGCGGAACTACACCAAGGACGCCCGCCAAAAAGTTTACGACGACCTGCTGCAAATCCAGGCCGAATTGAAAAAGTAGCGCCGCCTTAAGCCGCTCCCCTCGCACCGTGTCACCCCGTGCTTCCGCACGGGGCTCACCCGCGCCGCTTACGCCCATTGTGAGCCGACCGCGGGAGCGGTCGGCGACGTTGACCGGCCGTCCGCCTCCCGCGCGCAAAAAAAGGTGGGCGTCGCCACCATGGGGGAGGCAGCGACGCCCTAGGGCCAAAGGGCGGTCCGGGCGGGACCACCGAGTGGCGGTCCCGTGGGCCGCAAATGACCGGGATTGTAAGAAGGGGCGGTTCACCCCGGCCATTCAGTACGTTAAACTCATGCCCGCCGAAAAAGTTTCGGGAAAACTTCCTGATTCGCAAAAAAACCCCGCGCGCCATAACGCCCAGGAATGAGGCCCGATGCAATCGGGACGAATTTTACCCGCCTGTGTTGGAGCGCAGTGCAAACCCGCCGAGGCGGGCGGAACTATTCGCCTTCCGTCATCGAGCGAGTCTGCTTCCACCGATCGATCTGGGCGACGATCCGACCGTGGACCTCTTTGGGCCGCCGGACGTGTTCCCAGGACTGCGCCTCGCGTTCGCGATTGCCGCACCGGAAAAAGATCGTGCCGATCCCCACCGCCCGCTGAAACGCCGCCTGCGCCACAAACGTGTTCTCAATCTCCTCCAGGCCCACGCACCGCACGCACACGTTCACGACGCCGTACTGCTTCAGTATCCGCCGGTCCGTCAGAACGTACGTGCAGGCGAGCCACTGCAGGAACCCGACCGCAACCCGCAGGCCCACCGCCCAGATGCCGATCACAAGGGCCCGGTGCCGCCAGACGTCCGGCACTTCCTCCCTTCCGGCGCCGAACCGGACAACGGGGCCGGTGCGGCCGCACGCTCCGGGGAGATGGCCATCCGCTCCGTTCCTCTTGCACCCTCTTACGGGAACCATTGTAAATGGCCGACCCGCCCCCCGCAAGGCCACAGGCTACTCTAACCGCAAAGGAAAAGGTTGTTTCTAACCGCAGAGGGCGCGGGTTGTTTCTAACCGCAAAGGGCGCCAAGAGCGCAAAGGGGGCATTGGGGAAAGGCAGGAATGTTTAGCCGCCCCGCTTGCGGGGCGCGTTATTGACAAAAGTCCGCTGTTGGTCGTTCCCCTATTTCGGCTGTCCTTTGCGTGCTTGGCGCACCCTTCGATCCCGGCGCGCCGGGACTCAGGGCATGCTTTGCGGTTAAGACACGCCTTCACTTATAGCGACCGGCGATTGTGGATAACATTTTGGAGGAGATTTTGGGGGGTATTTTTGGGCGATTTTTGGGAGGCCACCGGCCCGGGCGCTAGCGCCCGGGGGGATTTTTCACTCAAACACCCCCCAATGTTAAGATGGGCTAGCGCGGATTTTGACTT
>JAPLMM010000139.1 GCA_026387035.1 Planctomycetota bacterium | reverse complement strand
CGGACGATTTGCTCGCCGGTCAGGCCGTGTTCGGCAAGATACTGGGCGCCCCACTGGCACATGCCCACGCCGTGGCCGAACCCGTGTCCGTTCTCCAGTACGATCCGCTCGCCGTCATCCCGGATGGTGAACCAGGTGCTGGGCACCTTCATGCCGCCGATGAATCGGCGCCAGGAGTCCGCGTTGACAAGGATCGAGAGTCCGCCGGCGTCAACGACGCGGATTTTCGTGGCCCGCCCGGGGCCGGTGGTCGCAGCCACCTCGACGCGTTGGACCTCGCCCAGGCGGCGGAGTTCGGCCACCCCGCTTTGCCGAAGCGCATCGCCGATGTCCTTCTTCTCCAGGACCACGCCTGACCAGCGGTACCATTTTGCCCGGCAGCAGTACGGGCATTCGACGCCGGCCAACGCCCCGACCGTCTCGCCTCCGAACACGGCGCCCGACGGGCACGTCGCTCCTCCGCACGTCGAATGGTAAAACGTCCGAAGCAGACGCAGGCGCCCCTCCTTGTCACGGTGCGCCGCCACAATCCCCTGCGTCGCCGCGACCGCGTCCCAGGCCCGCTGCGTTTCGGTATCCTTGCCGCCATAAACCTGGCTCTGCTGCGAATCGTAGACGTCGAACGGCTGGGTCAAGCGGCGATTGCGCTCCGCCAGCGCGTACGTTCGGGCCGCCACCGCCTGGGCCTTGTAGGCTTCGAGATGCCAGGATTTCAAAAGTTCGTTGCGCAGGACGCCTGCCAGGTACGCCTCCATCGGCAGGACGTTGACGGCCTGGAGGTTTTCCTCGGCCGTAGCGACGAGACGCAGGAAGCCGCGGTAGGCGCGCTGGCGCTCTTTGCCATCCACCGGCTGGCGTACCGCCAACGTCCCGTCTTCCGCGGGGTAAATCTCAATGGGCAGCGCGCCCAGCGGCCCGCTTTCCGTCGCGACCTCGCCCCCACGCAGGTCGAACGTCATCCACTCGAGACGATCGCCCGATGCGATTGTCTCGGCCCCCCTCTGAAGGCGGTACGGCCCTGCGACGGCCACCGCCAAACTCCGGACGTCGGAACCCAATTTCACCCGGATGAGGGGGATTTCCTTTGCCGGCGCGGGACCCACCCTCGGCTTCGGCCCTTCGCACGAACAGCCGCCCAGCACGACGGCAGCCAGGCCCAGCCCCAACAGGGCCGGGAGGACGGCCATCCACGCGGCGGCTTGTTTTGGGTTGAACCCTGCGGTCACGTCTCGCCTTCCCCGCTCCGATCGGTCGCACTGCCGCCGCGATACAGGTGCAGCGACGTCGGCGCGAACCGTTCCTCCTCGCTGAAGACGCAGCCGCAGTATTGTTGCCGGTACAGGCTGCGGCGTTTGGCTTCCTCGCGGCCACGCCCCGCCAGCGCGCGCCAATCCTCGTAGTGGAACACCAGGCCCCGTCCGGCGGCGGCCTCCTCGCCCAGGCGGCGAACGGCCTCGTGATCCTGGTGCTCCGACGCCAGCAGGGTCGTCGTTATCGCCGAGAATCCCCTCTCGGACGCCACACGCGCCGTTTCGTTCAGGCGCATCCGATAACACGCCAGGCACCGCTCAGGCCGGTCCCACGGCACGGTGCGGAGAAAGCCGCGGACGTCGTACCGCTCGTCCGCCATCAAGGTCAGCCGCTCCCGTTCCGCCAGGACGTGAAGGCTCTTTGCGCGTCGGCGGAACTCCAGCAACGGCTGAATGTTCGGATTGTAGAAATACGCGGCCAAACGGCCGAACCGACGCAGCGGATCCAGGATCGCGGCCAGGCACTGGGCACAGCACGCGTGGACCAGCAGGGTCGGTTCGGCCATGGAGGAACCTAGCCGGCAAGCGAAAGCCCGTAACGTTGGAGGATTTGCTTGATTTCGTTAAGCGACGTTTCGCCGAAGTTCTTGCAGCCCAGGAGTTTCTCCTCCGTAAGGCGGCTCACGTCACCCAGCGTTTCGATGCCGAGGCGCTCGAGGACCTTTCGACTCCGGGCGCTGAGTTCCAGGTCGGCAATGGGCATGCTTGCGCCTCGCGCCGCACCGGAGAGCGGCGCCGCACGCGGCACCGGGGGGGCCACGAACTCCACGCGACCTTCCAGTCCCTCGGTGGCCATTCCGAGGTACAGCCCTTTCGAGGCCAGCATGTCCTTGATTTCCAGGAGGCTCGTTTCGCCGAAGTTTTTATAGGAAAGCAGTTCCTGCTCCGTGTGTCGGATCAGGTCGCCGAGCGTTCGGATGTTCATTTTGCGGAGGCAGTTGCGGCTGCGGACGCTAAGTTCGAAGTCCGTCACGGGGATTTCGAGCACCTGGTTCCGCTTGTCGCGGTGCCGTTCGCTCTCCTCATCGTAATACATGGCCGTCGAGGCCTCCGCGTCGCGAAGGAACAACCGCGCTCGCATCTGGTTCGGATTCACCGCCAGAACCCGCTCGAAACACTCGATCGCCTCGTCGTAGCGCCCCGCATCGTCATACAGCACGCCGAGGTTCACCAGCGCCCCTTCGTGAATGGGCGGCTGCTGGACGCACTGTTTGTAGTAATCGATCGCCAGTTGCTCTTCGCCGCGCATGTCGTACAGGAACGCCAGCCGAAAAAGCGTCTTCCGATGCGTCGCGTCCAATTGCAGCGCGCGCTCGTAGGCCTCGATCGCCTGCTCGTAGTCTCCCTGGATCTCACGGACGTATCCCAGGCGGAACTGGTACGCGGCGGTCTCGGTCTCGTCGCTTGGCACCTTGGCGAGCAGGCCGGCGGCGGCGTCGCCCCGCCCCTCCCGGCAGGCCTTGTCGATTTCCTCAAACACATTAGTCACGGTCTTGCCTCCCATGCACTGCCCTTGCACCGTCGGCGGCCCCAGCCGCCCGAGCGGAGGGCACATTGTAACAGGAACTTCCGCCATTGCAACCCCCCTCGGCCCCGCGGAAAGGGCTTCTGAGGCGTTTTCAAGGGGGCCACCTCCGGCTATAATTGTCTCCATGTCGCCTGAGACCCCGAGCAAGGGACGTGCGAAAGCGGGCTCCGGTCTCACCCGCCGCCGCCTTCTCGCGGCGGGGGCGTCCATCGCCGGAGCCGGTTTCGGCGTCGGCGCGTATTCCTGCTGGGTTGAGCCCACCTGGGTCGAGGTCATCGAGCAAGACCTTCCGGTGCCGAACCTTCCCCCCGCGTGGGACGGCCTGCGCGTCGTTCACGTCGCCGACCTCCACCATGGCTCGAGCGTACCCTTGGACTACCTGGCCCGATGCCTCCGGCGTGTCGCCGACCTTCGGCCGGACCTCGTCGCCGTGGCCGGCGACTTTGTCACGGACTCCGACGCGCGCTACGGCTCCGCCGTGGCTGAACTCTTCGACGGCCTCTCCGCGCCCCTCGGGGTGTTCGCGTGCCTGGGCAACCACGATTATGGGGTGCGGCGGCCGGTGCGTCCGGGCGCCGTGGGCGTGCGGCAAGTGGCTGCGGATCTGGGGCGCCACGGCGTGCGCGTCCTGAGGAACGAGGCCGTCCGGCTCGAGCGCTGCGGCGGGGGTCTGTGGATGGTCGGCGTGGACGACCTTTGGGCGGGTTACTGCGATCCCGAGAAGGCCCTGCGCGACGTGCCGAGCGACGCCGCCAATCTCGTCCTCTGCCACAACCCGGATGCCGCGGACGCCGTCGCCGATGCAGGCGGCGGCGCGATTTTGGCCGGCCACACGCACGGCGGCCAGGTCCGGATTCCGCTTCTCGGACCCATCCTCTTGCCGGTGCGCAACAAGCAGCGCTATGAAGGTCTGCATCGGGTCGGAGGAGCGTGGCTCTACATCACCAGAGGTTTGGGCTGGCTTATTCGGGTTCGCTTCGCCTGCCGCCCGGAGATTTCGCTTCTGACCCTTCGCGCGGCCTCCGACGGCGGATCATCAACAGGATGAGGAGGATTCCCCACGGACCGGGCATGCAGGCTGAGAGCCTGCCCATTGGCAAACTCAGCCGGCGCCGCGGTCAGGCTAGCCCTGGGACGGCGGAGTCTTGTCAGACTTGTCGTTCTGGCCCGCCTGGTTGAGTTCGTCCTCGACGCCGCGCAGGCCCTTCTTGAATTCCACGATGCCGCGGCCGAGGCTTCGGCCCACCTCCGGCAGCCGGCGGCCGAACAACAGCAGCGCGACCACGGCAATGATGATGATCTCCCATGGGCCCGGCATGTAAAACGACAGGAATTCCATCGCACGCCCTCCTGAACCAGTTCGTCCCCATTATACCGACCGGCGGGCGTCAACCCAAGAAATTCCTGGGCATGGCGTCAATCTTTTTTCGCCGCCGCCCGTTCCGCCCGCAGCCAGTCCAACCACGCCTCAAGCCCCTCGCCGGTCCGACACGAGAGTTCGAGAATCCGGGCCTTCGGCGCCAGGCCGCGGACATACTGCCGAAATGCCTCGCACGAAAAGCCGGTCGCCTCCAGAAGGTCCGTCTTGTTCAGCACCACACAGTCCGCCGTGTGGAACACCACGGGGTACTTGATCGGCTTGTCGTCGCCTTCCGGCGTACTGGCGACGACCACGCGGCGGCGCTCCCCCAGGTCAAACTGCGCCGGGCACACAAGGTTCCCCACATTCTCGATGAAAAGCACGTCGAGCGAATCCAGGTTGATCGGCCGGCCCGGGCCGTCGAAAGCCTCGAGCGCCTCAGCCACCTGGACGGCGCTCAGGTGACACCCCTGCCCCGTGTTGATCTGCCGCGCGGCCATCCCGGCCCGGCGGAGGCGTAGGGCGTCGCGGTCCGTCGCCAGATCTCCCTCGATCGCCGCCAGACGCAGTTCGCCGCCCAGCCGGCGCGACGTCTCCTCCAGGAGGCTCGTCTTGCCGGCGCCCGGGCTGCTCATCAGATTCACGGCCAGAATCCCGGCCGCGCGGAACCGCTCGGCCAGTTGCTTCGCCAGCCGGTCGTTCGCCGACACCACTTTCTTTTCAAGACGAATCTCGCGCCTCATCGTCCTGGACGACCTCCAAGGATTCCAGTCGCAAGTCGCGGCCGCCCGTCACTTCGACGTCGAATCCGCCGCAGTCCGGGCACGCCAGGTTGAGCGTCTCGGTTTCGTAGGCGCGGCCGCAGGCCCGGCACTTCAAGGCGACGGGCTCGGTGCGGATTCGCACCTCCGCGGTCGGCCAAGCCGATTCCTCCACCACCAGCCGCATCGCGAATTCGAGCGATTCCGGGTCCGCTCCGCTGAACGTTCCCACGACGACAGTCAGGGCGGCCAGGCGGCCTCGCGGGTGACTTTCCATTTCACGGGTCACCTGCCGCCAGATCGCTTGGGCCAGCGAAAGTTCGTGCACCGCACCCCGCCCCGCGCCAGTGGAAACAGCCAGGTTCCTCCCTGGCTGCTGGTTTCTCCAGACACTTCAGTTAGTTCTACAACGCTATCTCAACGCAGAGAGCGCAGAGGCCGCAGAGGGAGGATTGAGTAACAACAGGCAAGGCAACTTCCGCCAGCGGTTCACAAAACATGTTGCTTGCCGTTCCCCTATCTTTGCAGTTCTCTGCGTTCTCGGCGATCTCTGCGTTGAAGAACACCGTGTAGTAGTGCTACTCGAACACCAGTTGCGTCCCCGTGTTGGCGTTCAGGAGGTAGAATTGGTACTCGCCCACGCGGCGTCCGGCACCCGCAACTTGAACGATCGTGAGCAAAAGCGGGGTCGCCGGGTCCACCGACAGCGTTCCCGCCGCATCAAACGTCACGTAAAACTTGGCCTGGGTGCTCTTGAAGTCGGCGTCGGTCTCCAGGTACCCCGCGGCGTTGACATTCGTGAAGGCGTGCTGGGCCACTTTCTTGGCCACCGTGTCGCGATACGTTTGCCAATCCGCCACGACCGAAGGGTCCGGTTTCGTGGCGTCGGCGGCCACCGACGGAGCCGACGGAAGGTCCGGCGCGCCCGTCAGAACGAAGACCTGCCTGCCGGCGTTCAGGGAACCCCGCCTCGGAACCCGACTCCATAAGACCGTCATCGGATTCGGATTCGTGTCATACTCCAGATACATCGTCGTGCCGTTCTCAACGTTCTCGACGTTGGCGAGGCTGTTCTCGAACACGACGCGCGTCATCACGCCGTTCGACACGGCATAGTCGCGTGCGCCGACCAACATGGCCTGAACGACGGCCGTCGCCTGCCCCGGTGCGACGGCCCCAGCCATCGCCAACCAGACGCTGATGCTGCCGGCCACCACGATGAGCACGATGGCGAGGACCGCCAGAAGTTCCGTCAGCGTAAACCCCCGCGGGGCCCGCCCATCGGCCGGCAACCTCGTCCGACCACATTCCCGTGCTTCAGTTCTGAAAAACGAAGTAACCAATGTCGTCTCCACCCGTTGCGCCGTCCTTACCGAGAGACCGGACTAGGAGGCCGGTCGCCGTCGTGTACTCGTACCGAATCGGGCGCTCCCAGCCGTCCGCGAACAGGTTGAACTCTTTGTCGCCGGTCCCCTTTCGAACCACCGTTTGTCCGCCGGCGCCCTTGTAATAGGGCCCATGGCGCCTCGCGCTCGTGAGGGCGGCGTACAGGAGGGCCTCCTTCTTGTACTCCTCGGGCACGTCGCTCAGGTTGATGCCCAGCGACGCCGCATCCACGACGGCCATGATCCCGTCCTTGTCCTCGGTATAGGGGAACTTGCCGCTGTAATCCTCGGCATAGGCTTGGAGGGCGGCCACGATGGTCTGAAGCCGCGTTCGCGTGAGCCGGGCCCGCCAGGCGTCCTGAATCCGCGGCGCCACGCCGACGATCATCGCCATGAGGATCGCCATAATCGCCATCACCGTAATCAGTTCAACCAGGGTGAAGGCGCGCCCGCCCCGGCGGACTCGTGGGGGGAACGCGGCGATCCCGCCGGTCCTGAGACTAGTACTGCTCGTATTTGAAATTCGCGAGGTCATCACAATAGGTTCCTGCCACCGTGTACGCGGTCGCGAGCGGCCGAATCGCCGGGCTCGGATTCACAAAGGTATAGACTCCGTTCGCGTCCGGCCCAACCCGGTATCCGAACACGCGGTCCGGCCCGGCCGAGATCAGGGCGTAGTCGCGCCGCACGTACTGGTAGGTCCCTTGGCGCCTGAGCAGCATCATGAGGTTGCCCTGGTTGGTGAATCCGTCTTCTCCCTTGGCGAGGTCTGTTGCCTTGTTGTCGTTGAAGTCGTAAACGGCATTGGCGGGGTCCGTCGCCTCCGGGTCGCCGGATTGCTCGTAACGGAAATAGAGGATCGGCCTGGCGGGCTTGAAGGCATCGTCAATGGACGCGATGCCGCCGCCCTCGAAGTAGGGCCCGAACTTCTCCGCGCTGGTCCCGCCAAACGGCATCTTGTTGGGGACCGAACCGGTTCCCCAGCCGGTGCCTTCCGGCCCGCTCAGGCCGATGGCGAGGTTTTTGTAGCCGAACGCTGTCCTACTTGTGAGCGTCTCATGCAGGGCGTCGCTGGGCGGATAGACGCCGAAATCCCCATAAAACCCCGCCAATCCTGCTTCGATGCGCTTGATGGTGTTGCCCGTCGTCACCCCCTGGGCCACCACAACGGCATAGTTCACCACCGGCATGAGGAGCATGACCAGCAGGCCGATGATACCCATCACGACGAGCAGTTCGATCAGCGTGAACCCGCGTTTCACCGGAGCCGCTGTTTTCATGGCAGTCCTCTCCTTTCGGCCGGCGCGGCGCTAGCGCGCGTACGGGATGTCGTCACAGGTCATCCCCTCCTCGGTCCCGGCGGTGACGGGAACAATCCCCCCCCCATCCGTTTCCTTGCGTTTATAAACCAGACCATACCGCCGGTCAAACCCCGGCGAGACGAGCAGATACCGCTTCATCCCGCCCGCGACGCTGTTGGTGCTGGCGAAGTTGGCCGCACTCGTGTACCCCATGAAGGCCTGCTTGGTGGGGTCCGGATTGGCCGGGTCCTGGTTGTCGGTCCAGGCGAAGGTCCAAATGAGGGGGGTGGCTCCAGGAGACGCCCGGAAATAGAGGATTCTTCCGACCACCACATTGTCCCGAAGGCCGACCGGTTGGAAGGCGTCCGTGAAGCCCGCCACCGTTTTGTCCGCATCATCAAAATAGACCACACGCGATTCCTCGGCCTCGTAATAGGGTCCGTAAACTCTCGTGGGGCGGCGGTCGTCAAACGGCATCCGGCCGCCCGCGGTGGTCCCCCACCCCCTCGCCGCGGGCCCACGCAGGTAGTACACGAGGTTGGAGGCGCCGTCCGGCAAGCGGCCGGTGGTCGTGTCCCCGAGTATGTACGGCTTGCTGGGGGGATAGCACCCAAAATCGTTCCGAAACGCCTCCAGCCCCAACGGGATCTCCTTCTCGATGATCCTTTTGGTATTGATGGTGATGATGATTGCGGTGGCCTTGGTGACGGCCGGCACCAGAAGCGTGATAAGCAGGCCGATGATGGCGACGACGATCATCAGTTCGACCAGCGTGAAGCCCCGAGTTTTCCTTCGAGCCGCCATCCGGCGCTCCTCGCCCCCCGGTTGCTCAACCCTGCCCGACCTGTTTGATAAGTTCGACGAGCGGGAGGAACAACGCGATGACAATCGATCCGATCATCGCGCCCAGCAAAACGACCAGCAACGGCTCCATGGCGCTCATCAGACTGCCGACCAGGTGGTCCACTTCTTCGTCGTAGGTGTCGGCCACCTTGATGAGCATCTTGTCCAGTTCGCCGGTTTCCTCGCCGACGTCGACCATATTGACCACGATGGGATCCACGACGCCGCTCTGCCGCAGCGGCCCGGCGATGCTTTCGCCTTCGCGGATCGAATCGTGGACCTGGCCCAGCGCCTGCGACACGACGGCATTGCCGACCGTTTCGCGGGTGATGTTCAGGGCTTCCAGGATCGGCACGCCCGAGGAGATCAGAGTCCCCAGCGTGCGTGCGAATCTTGCAATCGCCGTCCGGTTGACGATGCTTCCGATAATCGGTATCCGCATCTTCACCCAGTCGAGCATGTACTGCCCCTTCCGGCTCGCCTTCGTCATCCGCAGGATCACCCAGAGCAGGATCGGCACCAACAGCAGCAGGTACCAATAGCCTCCGACGAAGTGGGAGAAGCCGACGAGGATCCTCGTTGGGAGCGGCAATTGGGGAATCTTGAATTTCGCAAAGATATCAATAAACTTCGGCACAATCCATTTCATGATCGCAATAAGGATGATGATCGCAATGCTGATGACCATGACGGGATAGATCATCGCGCTGATGATACGGCGTTTGAGGGCGACGGCCTTTTCCATGAAATCCGCCAGTTTCTGCAGGATCTGGTCCAGGACACCGCCCGCCTCCCCAGCGCGGACCGTGTACACGTACAACCGGTCGAACGCTTTCGGGTGCTTCTCCATGGCTTCCGACAGCGTCGATCCCGCCTCGACGTCCTCGATGATGTCCTGTAAGGCGTTTTTCAAGACGCCGGGCTTCGCCTGGCCTTCGAGAATCCGAAGGCTTCGCAGAATCGGAAGGCCGGCGTCCTGAAGCGTGGACATCTGACGCGTGAACTGCGTCAGTTGCTTCATGCCGACCCGGCCGATGGCGAACGACTTGCCTTTTTTCGAGGGCCCCGCCGCTCGTGCCGGCCGGCCTTTCAGCCGGATGTGGGTGGGAAACTGGCCCTGCCCACGAATCCTCGAGATTGCTTCTTCCTGGCTCGCCGCGTCGATCTCCGCGCGGACTTCCTTTCCGGTCGCGTCCATCGCCTCATATTGGAACACTGGCATCGCGCGTCTCCTATACCGCTATTGCTCGACCGCGGTGGCTTTCACCACCTCTTCGATCGTCGTCACGCCGTCGAAAACGGCCAGCAGCCCGCTGTCGCGCAGGTTCCGCATGCCGCGCTTCCTCGCCTCTTCCCGCACCGTGTTCGTCGAGGCCTGCTTCAGGATCAAGTCCCGCAGCGCGTCGTCCATCCTCATAATCTCAAAGATACCTATTCGGCCGCGGTATCCCGTGTTGTTGCACTGCTCGCACCCCTTGCCGAAGTAAAACGTCCGGCCGCGGACTTCCTCCGGCGTCAGCGAAAGTTCCCACAGCATGTCCTCGGTCGGCTCGAACTCCGAACGGCAATGGACGCACACCTTGCGGACCAGGCGCTGGGCGACGACGGCTTCGAGCGTCGAGGTCACGAGGTACGGCTCCAGGCCGAGGTCCAGGAGACGCGTGATGGCCGTGGGCGCGTCGTTCGTGTGCAGCGTCGAGAACACCAGATGCCCGGTGAGCGACGCGTGGATCGCGATCTCGGCCGTCTCCATGTCGCGGACCTCGCCCACCAGGATCACATCCGGGTCCTGCCGCAGAATGTGCCGCAGGCATCGCGCGAACGTCAGTTCGATGTCCGGGTTGATCTGTACCTGGATGAGCCCCTCGATGTCGTACTCGACCGGGTCCTCCGTCGTAATGATCTTCGTCTCCACCCTGTTGATCGTCGACAGCGCCGAATACAGCGTGGTCGTCTTCCCGCACCCCGTCGGGCCGGTCACGATGACGATGCCGTTCGGCAGATGAATCAGTTCGTCGATGACCTGCTGCTCGTCCAGCCGGAGGCCCAGTTTGGTCATGTCCAGTTCGACCTGAGTCCGGTCCAGGACGCGCATCACGACGCTTTCGCCGAACATGGTCGGCAAGACCGAGACTCGCAGATCCACGGGTTTCGCGCCGACCGTCAACTCGATGCGGCCGTCCTGCGGCAGCCGGCGTTCGGCGATGTCCAGGTTCGCCATGACCTTGATGCGGCTGGCGACGGCGAGCGCGATGTGCCTCGGCGGCGGCACCATCTCGTACAGCACGCCGTCAATCCGGTAGCGCATCTTAAATTCGTCTTCGAACGGTTCGAAGTGGATGTCCGACGCCTTGTCGCGGATCGCCTGGAGCAGCACCAGGTTCAGCAATTTCTTGACCGGCTGGCTTTCGCTCATCGCCCGGATGTCTTCCAGGTCGAAGGCCTCGTCGCCCTCGGGCAACCACTGCACCGTGCTCCCGAGTTCGCTGATGACCGACTCCACCGACTCCGCCTGCGCGTAGTACTTGTCCAGCGCCCGCACGAGAGCCGACGGTTCAGCCAGCGCACCGGTGATGTCGTAGTCCAGGAGCATGTGCAGTTCGTCCATCGCCCGGAAGTTTGTCGGGTCCGCCATCGCGACCGTCAGCCGACCCGCCTCAAACTCGATCGGCACGACGCTGTAACTGCGGGCCGTCATGGCGTCCATCTTGTCGATGACTTCCGGCGGGATTTCCAGTGCGTCCAAGTCCACGCGGCGCATGCCCGCCTGGATCGCCAGGGCCGCCGAAATGTCCGCCGCCTCACAGTAGCCCTGGTCCACCAGCACAGCACCGATAGCCCCGCCGCGCTTCTTGCGGATCTCGAGGGCCTCGGCCAACTGCTCCTTCCGGACCTTGCCCATTTCCAGGAGGATGGCGCCGAGAGGCTTCTGTCTCAGCATCGCCTCCGCGGCGATATCCGCCGCACGCCCTGCGGTCCCCTCAGGGCGCTGCTTCGGGGGTTCCGTCGGCCGGCCCGTGTCCCTTTCTGCTTTCGGTGTCCCGCTCACAAGTCTTCCTCTCCGCCCGTCAGGCGCCCATCATTCCTGCCCCGGTCGATGAGCCTCCCGCAGTTCTTCGGCGTCGAACGGCCCGCCGATCCGCTTCAGGACCTCGCGGCCCTCCGCCGTCTGGTCCAGTTTCTGTTCCAGTTCCTCGGGCCGCTGCGCCCGCTCCAGCATCTCCTCCGGCGCAATGATCCCGCGTGAATACAGATCCCACAGGGCGTCGTCCAGCAACTGCATGCCCCATTTGCGACCCGTCTGAATCACCGACTCCAGACGAAATGTCTCGTTCTTCCGGATCAGGTTCTGCGCCGCAGGGGTAATCATAAGGAACTCGTACGCCGCAATCCGTCCCGGCATGTCGATCCGCGGGATCAGGGTCTGCGAGATCACGGCCATCAGCGAGCCCGCCAACTGGACCCGGATCATCTCTTTTTGCGCCACCGGGAACGCATCGACAATCCGGTTCACCGTCCCCGCGGCGCCCGTCGTGTGCAGCGTCGAGAACACGAGGTGTCCCGTTTCGGCCGCTCGAATGGCCGCCTCCATCGTCTGGATGTCGCGCATCTCACCGACGAGGATCACATCCGGGTCCGCGCGCAGCGCCCGGCGGATCGCCTCCTCGTACGTCGGCACGTCGGTATTCAATTCGCGCTGGTTCACGATCGACTTCTTATGGTCGTGATAGTACTCGATCGGCTCTTCGACGGTGATGATGTGGCGATCGAAAGTCTCGTTGATGTAGTTGATCATCGAGGCGAGCGTCGTCGTCTTGCCCGACCCCGTCGGGCCCGTCACCAGAAACAGCCCGCGCGTCTTCCCGAGCAGCGACTCCACGATCGGAGGCAGGCCGATTTCCGAAAGCGTCATCAACCGGGTCGGAATCAACCGCAACGTCATCCCCACGCAGCCTTTCTGCCTGAACACCGCCACGCGGAACCGCGCCTTATCCTGATACGAAAAGCCGTAGTCCGCCGACCCCACCTCCTCCAGTTCCTGCTGATACCGGTCCGGCGTGATGCTCCGCATCAGACCGACCGTGTCTTCCGGCTCGAGCACTTTCGTCTGCAGCCGCTTCAGCCGGCCGTGCAGCCGCACCACCGGCGGCTGGCCCACGTGCAGGTGCAGGTCGGACGCATTCTTCGACACGACAAACTGGAGCAGTTTGTCGATCTGAATGCTTGCGGCGCTTTCCGTGCCCACGGTTCGGCTAACTCCTTTCTACATCCCGCCTTAATTGTAGCGCCGAGGCCGCCCTTGCGGCAACCGCCCCGGCCGCCCACCGGCCCTTATTGCACCTGAGCGACCTCACGTTGGGCTCGGGCCAGAACCTCGTCCAACGTCGTCATACCCCGCACCATCTTGATCAGGCCGTCCTCCAGCAGGGTCCGCATGCCCAGGGACCGCGACGCCCGCCGGATTTCGTTCAGCGGACGCCTCTGAAACGCCATTTCCTTCAATTCCGTGCTCATGACCATCAACTCGAAGATACCCAGCCGACCCCGGTAGCCCATGCCGTGGCATTTCGGGCATCCCACTGGCCGGTAGAACGTCGCCTGCGCCAGTTGCTCTTCCGTCATGCCCAAGCCGCGCAGCGTCGCCAGGTCCACCTGGTCGTCCGGTTCCTTGCATTCCGGACAGAGGATCCGCACGAGGCGCTGCGCCATGATGGCTTGGACGGAACTGGCGACGAGGAACGGCTTGACTCCCATATCAATCAGTCGCGTGATGGCACTGGGCGCGTCGTTCGTATGAAGTGTACTGAATACCAAGTGTCCCGTCAGCGAGGCCTGCACAGCCATCTCTGCCGTCTGCAAATCGCGGATCTCGCCCACCAGGATGATGTTCGGCGCCTGACGCATCATCGCCCGGATGATCGATTGCCACGTCAGGCCGATCTGCTCGTTCACCTGCACCTGGTTGATCCCCGTCATGTGGTATTCGACCGGGTCCTCGGCCGTGATGATCTTGCGGTCGGGCGTGTTCAACTTGTTCAGGGCCGCGTACAGCGTGGTCGTCTTGCCCGACCCGGTCGGACCCGTCACCAGGAAGATCCCGTTGGGCCGGGCGATCAACTTCTCAAACAGTTCAAACTCGTCCGGCAGGAAGCCCAGCGCGTCCAGACCCAGTTTGATGGATTCCCGCCTCAGGATTCGCAGGACGACGCTCTCCCCGTGGTACCCCGGCAGGGTCGAGACGCGGAAGTCCAGGTCCTCGCCGTCCAGGCGCATGCGGATACGACCGTCCTGCGGCAGGCGTTTCTCCTCGATCTGCATCCCCGCCATCAATTTCACGCGGGTCGTAATCGCCCCCTGGAGGCGTTTCGGCGGCGCGTCCCGCTCCAGGCAGACGCCGTCGACCCGATACCGGATCCGCAGGCGATGCTGGAGGGGCTCGATGTGGATGTCGCTCGCCCGCATCCGCACCGCCTCCGTGATCATCAACTGCACCAGCCGGATGATCGGCGCCGATTCGGCATGCGGTTCTCCGCTGTCGCCGGTCCGCTCCTCGTATTGAACGTCCGACGCTGTGAACTCCTGCAGCATCGAGTCCACCGACTCGGATTCCGTCCGCTCCGTGTAACTCGAAATGATCTGGCTCACCTGTTCCCGCGGCGCCAGGACGCAGTCCACGTCCAGATTCAGCCGGAAACGGATCGCGTCCACCGACTCCAGGTCCAGCGGGTCCGTGATCGCCACCTTCAGCCGACCGTCCTCGTACGCCAGCGGGAGGATCTGGTACTCCCGCATCATCTCCTCCGGCATCATCTCCATCACCTGGGGGTTGATCGTCCCGATGTCCAGTTCCACGTACTCCATGTCGAACTGCATCGCCAGCGCCTTCGTCACGTCCACCTCGGTGCACGCGCCCATGGCGATGAGCAGTTCGCCCAGGCGCCGGCCGCCTCGGCCCTGACGCTCCAGCGCTTCCTTGATCTGCTTGTCGGTGACGAGCCCCAACTCTTTCAGGATCTCGCCGATCTGTTTGCGCGTTCCGATCATGGCTTCCTCACTCCATGCCCAAGTCCTCCAGCAGCCCGGCCCCGGCTCTTTGCAGAAGCGATGTCCTGGCCCGCGGGTCGGCATAGCGCTTGTGCCGCACGCGTCAGGCTCCCGTCCGCTTCGGTATGCACGTTGCGGTCTGCCTGGTGGAAAGCCCGATTCCGTCTTTCGCCCTTGGCCAGTTTACCCCCCCGCCCGCAGGCCCGCAAGTTCAAAGCCGCCCCGCCCGACAGGCTCTCATACGTGCAGTTCAATCACGTCCTTGTCCGCCAGGACGTGGTCCCGCTGGACCGCCTGGCCGTCGTACTTCCCTCCCCCCCAGATTCGGGCCCGCTTCAGGTGCTGCGCCAGTTCCCGGTGAATCGCTTCCGCCAAATCCATCACCGTGCTGCCGCGCGGGACGATGAACGGCTGATCGAGGTCGGCCGGCTTACCCGGCTCCTTGCTATACACCCGCACCACGTCCAGCATCGCGAAGAGCCGCTTTCCCAGGTCCTCGAGACCTTCGCGGGTTTCGGCACTCGTCGCGACGAACGGCTCCAGGTCTGTCCGCAATCCCCGCAGCGCCTCCAGATTGTCCTTCGCCCCGGGGGCGTCCGCTTTCGTCCCCACGAAGATCGTCCGCTTCGCAACCGCCCCCTCGGGCCCCTTCTGCCCTTCCCGCACGAGACCCTTCGCCTCCAGGACCCTCAGGCACACCTCCACCTGTTCCAGCACATCGCCCGCCGAAAGGTCCAGGCAGATCATCAGGATGTCGGCGTTTCGCAGGGTCCCCGTCATCCCCGACACAAGTCCTTCCGCCGAGACGGGCGGAAGGTCCACGAGTTGAATCTGAATGTCCTCGAACGACATCATCCCCGGTACGGGCGCGTGCGTCGCGTACGGATACGGGGCCACTTTCACCTTGGCGTGGCTGACGGCGGCCACCAGGGAACTCTTGCCGACGTTCGGCGTGCCGACGAGGGCCACCTGTCCCGCCCCCTGTTTCTCGACGAAAAAGACGTCAACGCCGCCGCCCTTGCCCCGCGCCTGGGTCGCCGCCGCCCGCACCTTGGCGATCCGGTGCTTGATGTCCGCCTGCATCTTCTCCGTGCCTTTGTGCTTCGGAATCGTCGCGAGCATCTCTTCGAGGGCCGCAATCTTCTCGGGCGCCGTCTTGGCCTGGCGGAAGGCCTTCTCGGCGTGCAGATAATCCGGTGTCAGGTTGGCCGGCATCGGTCCTCTCTCGCGTCGACCGGAATGGCCGGCCCATTTTATCCATCCGCCGGCCGCTTGCAAGGCCCCCGTCCGCGGCGAAAGGCT
>JAPLMM010000138.1 GCA_026387035.1 Planctomycetota bacterium | reverse complement strand
GACCGCGAGGTGGTCGAATCGCTTCACCGCTCGACCATGGGCGTGGACCAGGACTACGTGAGCCTCCTGCACCACGCCAGCCGGTGCGCCCTGGCAGACGGATGGGGCGGCTCGATGATCGGAACGGAACTCCAGGACGTCATGTTCGGCACGCCGACCCCGGCGCGAGGCGAAATCAACCTGGGCGTCCTCAAGGAGGACCAGGTGAACCTGGTGGTTCACGGCCACGAACCGCTCCTGTCGGAGATGGTGGCGGCGGCGGCGACAATGCCCGAGATCCTCGAGGAAGCAAAGAAGGCCGGCGCCAAGGGCGTGAACGTCGCCGGTATCTGCTGCACGGCGAACGAACTCTTGATGCGTCACGGCATCCCGGTGGCGGGGAACTTCCTGTCCCAGGAACTTGCCATTGGGACAGGCGCCGTGGACCTTATGTGCGTCGACGTTCAGTGCATCATGCAGAGCCTGACGGAGGTCGTCAAAGGCTTCCACACGAAACTCATCACGACGAGCGAGAAGGCCCGCCTTCCGGGCGTCGAGCACGTCCAGATGGACGAGTCGAAGGCCCTCGAGGTCGCCAAGCAGGTCGTCCGCAAGGCTATCGAGGCCTTCAAGTGCCGCAAGGGCAAGACCGTCCACATCCCGAAGGACAAGGGCGAGGTCGTCGTCGGCTTCAGCCACGAGACGATCAACTACATGCTCGGCGGGCGATTCCGCGCGTCGTACCGGCCGCTGAACGACAACATTATCAACGGCCGGATCCGCGGCGTCGTGGGCGTCGTCGGGTGCACGAATCCGAAGGTCTGCCACGACTTCGGCCACACGACACTGATGCGGGAACTGATTAAGCGTGACATCCTGGTGGTGACGACGGGGTGCGCGCAGATCGCGTGCGGCAAGCAGAGCCTGATGACGCCGGAGGCCGCCGAGTTCGCCGGGCCCGGCCTGCGGGAGATTTGCGAGACGGTGGGCATCCCGCCGGTGCTGGCGGTCGGCTCGTGCGTCGATAACAGCCGCATCCTCGTCGCGTGCGCCGAGATGGTCCGCGAGGGCGGGCTGGGCCAGGACCTCTCCGACCTGCCCATCGCGGGGGCGTGCCTGGAGCACATCACGGAGAAGGCGATCTCGATCGGCCAGTATTTCGTCGCGTCGGGCGCCCTGGTGGTGTTCGCCAAGAAACTCTTCCCCGTGCTGCCGGGGTCCAAGGTCGCAAAATACCTCTTCGAGGACATCGCCGAGGAGTTCGGCGGCCGGTGGGCGGTCGAGGACGATGCCGTCAAGGCGGCCGACCTCATCCACGCCCACATCGAGGCGAAGCGCGACGCCCTGGGCATCAACCAGGAGCGCGAACGGAAACTTTACGACATGGAGGACCGCCGAAAACTCGAAGTGAAATAGCCCCCCGAAACCAGAACCGAGAGACGCATTCTCACAAGGAGATGAAAAGGAGCCAGGAGATGTCCAGAATCATTGCAACCGCAGCCATCCGGGGCGCCCACAAGATCGCCAAACAGGCGGACCAGATCCTCCAGAAGGCCATCAAGGAAAAGGGCGAGGATGCGGCCGTCGAGTTCCCCAACACGGGGTACTTCATCCCCATCATCTACGCGATGACGGGGCACGAGGTCCGCAAATTGTCGGACTTCCACCCCGTGATGGACCGCATCCGGGAACTCCTCCCGCCGCCTGTGGAGAAGCGGCTATGGCTGCCGTACCTGGGCCCCACGCTGGACGCGGGGATGGCGACGCTTTTCGCGGAGGAAGTCATCGAGGCGTGCCGATACCTCGTCGGCCCGAACCCCGTGCGGGACCTCTGGCTGGGGGCGGCGGACGACGTGATCCTGCGGGAGCGCGGCATCCAGTTCGTGGACGGGACGGCGCCGGGGTTTGCGGCCATTGCGGGGGCTGCCCCGGACGTGGAGACGGCTGTGGCGATCGCCCGCAAGTTGCAGGAGCGGAGCCTCTACGTCTTCATGGCCGCCAGCCACAACGGGACCAGTTTCTCGCAGCAACTGGCGGAGGGCGGCGTCCAGATGGGGTGGGACACGCGTCTCGTGCCGTTCGGGCCGGACATTTCGGCCGCCATCTACGCTTTAGGTTTCGCGGCGCGTGCGGCGATGAGTTTCGGCGGCGTCCAGCCGGGCGACTTCCGCCGAAACCTGCTCTATAACAAGGCGAGGATTTTCGCGTTCGTCCTCGCGCTCGGCAAGGTGACCGACGAGTGGTACGCCACCGCCGCCGGGGCCATCAACTTCGGGTTCCCGACCATCGCCGATTCCGACATTCCGCAGATTCTGCCGACGGGCGTCTGCACGTACGAGCACGTCGTCTCGAACATCCCCCACAAGGAGATCGTCGAGAAAGCGATCGAGGTTCGCGGCCTGAAGATCAAGATCGCGGAGGTGCCGATCCCGGTGGCGTTCAGTCCGGCGTTCGAGGGCGAGCGCATTCGCAAGGAAGACATGCACGCGGAGTTCGGCGGCCAGCGGACACCGGCGTTCGAGTGGCTGCGGAGCCTGCCCACCGACAAGGTCGAGGACGGCAAGGTTGAAGTCATCGGGGCGGACACCGACTCGGTCAAGGAGGGCGAGCGGCTGCCTCTGGGCGTCGTCGTCGAGGTGGCGGGACGCAAGATGCAGCCGGATTTCGAGCCGGTCCTGGAGCGGCAGATCCACACGTTCCTCAACCACGCCCAGGGCCTGTTCCACATGGGCCAGCGCGACATCGTCTGGGTCCGCATCTCGAAGGAGGCGCACAAGGCGGGCTTCCGGCTCGAGCACATCGGCAAGATCATCCACGCGATGCTGCACGAACACTTCTCCAGCATCGTCGACAAGGTCCAGGTGAAGATCTACACGGACGAAAAGAAGGTGCTCGAACTCCAGGAGCAGGCGCGGGCGGTTTTCGCCGAGCGCGACGCCCGCCTGGCGGGCATGACGGATGAATCTGTTGACATCTTCTACTCGTGTACGCTCTGCCAATCGTTCGCCCCGAACCACGTCTGCATCATTACGCCGCAACGATCCGGCCTCTGCGGCGCCTACAACTGGCTGGACGGCCGGGCGGCCTTCGAGATCAACCCCGCCGGACCCAACCAGCCCATCCAGAAAGGCGCCCCCGTGGACGCGAAACTGGGCCAGTGGGAGCGCGTCAACCAGTTCATCCACGAGAAGAGCCAGGGCGCGATCGAACGCATGAGCGCCTACTCGATGATCCAGGACCCCATGACGTCGTGCGGGTGCTTCGAGTGCATCTCCGCCATTCTGCCCTCGACGGGCGGCATCATGATCGCCCCGCGCGAGTTCCCCGACATGACGCCGTGCGGCATGAAGTTCTCGACTCTCGCCGGCACGGTGGGCGGCGGTCGGCAGACGCCGGGCTTCGTCGGCCATTCCAAGCACTACATCGTCAGCCCGAAGTTCATCAGCGCGGACGGGGGATTTGGGCGCATCGTCTGGATGCCCAAGGCCCTGAAAGAGGAACTGCACGACGCCCTGGTCGCCCGGGCGGAGGAACTGGGCCTGGGCGGCGAAGCGTTCCTCGCAAAAATCGCCGACGAATCCGTCGCCACCACCGAGGAAGAGGTCGCCGCACACCTCGCCAAGGTCGAGCACCCCGTCATGGCGATGGAGCCGATGTTCTGAACGGAGAAATGATGAAATCCGAAATCCGAATGACGAATGAATGACGAAAAAGCAATGACGAAACGCGCGATGGGCTATTGCCTTCGTCATTCGGATTTGCCTTTTGATTCGTCATTCGGACTTCGTCATTCGGATTTTTTCACCCGGATTTCTTCGCCCGCAACTAAGGACAAAAGGTGGATTCCGAAAGTCTCAAGCGTTAAACAATAGGTTCAGGAAAGGACCCTCTCGCCATGGCGCTCAGCGGACTCGACATTTTCAAACTCCTGCCGAAGACCAACTGCAAGAAGTGCGGCATGCCGACCTGCCTGGCCTTTGCCATGGCCCTCGCGCAGAAGAAGGTCGGCCTGGACCAGTGCCCCGACGCGAGCGCCCAGGCGCGCGAGGCGCTGGCGGCGGCCGCAGCGCCGCCGATGCGGCTCGTCAAGTTCGGCGCCGGTCCGGCCGAATGCGCGACCGGCCAGGAGACGGTCCTCTTTCGCCACGAGGAAAAGTTCCACAGCCCGACGGTCGTGGCCGTCACCCTGGCCGACACGCTGGATGCGTCGGCGCTGAAGGCCCGGGCCGAGGCGATCAAGGCCCTTTCGTTCGAGCGGATCGGCCAGGCCATGCCGGTCGGCGCCGTGGCCGTCATGAACGCTTCGGGCGACTCATCTAAGTTCGCCTCCGCCGCCGAGGCCGCCAAGACGACCGGCAAAGCGATCATCCTGGTCGCCGCGAGTCCCGAGGCGGCCGGGGCCGCCCTCGCGAAGGTCAAGGACTCCAGGCCGCTCCTCTGTGCCGCCACGGACAAGACGGCCGAGGCCATGGCCAAACTCGCCGCGGGCGCCAAGTGCCCGCTGGTGGCCCGGGCGCCCGATGCCGATGCGCTGGCCGCCCTGACGGAGAAACTGAAAGCCGCCGGATGCGAAGACCTCGTGCTCTGGCTCGATGCGCCGAACGGCTGGGCCGAGATGGCGGGCCTGACGCAGGTCCGCAAACTGGCGCTCAAGAAGAACTTCCGTCCTCTGGGCTATCCGGTCATCGCCTTCGCGACGGAAGGCGAACCGGAGACCCAGGTCGTCCGGGCCGCCTCCCTGGTCGCCAAGTACGCGGGCATCGTGGTGGTCGGGGCGACCGAGCCTTGGGCGCTGCTGCCCATTCTGACGGCCCGGCAGAACCTCTACACGGACCCGCAGAAACCCGTCCAGGTCGAGCCGAAACTCTACGCCGTCGGCGAGGCTGGGGACAACAGCCCCGTCATGTTCACGACGAACTTCTCGCTCACCTACTACACGGTCGAAAGCGACGTGGAGGCCAGCCGCATCCCCTCCTGGATCCTCTGCGTGGACACGGAAGGCACGAGCGTTCTGACGGCCTACTCGGGCGACAAGTTGAACGAGAAAACCGTCGCCAAGGCCATGAAGGCGGCCGACCTGGAGAACAAGGTCAAACACCGCAAACTGATCATCCCGGGCTACGTGGCCGTCATGAGCGGAAAACTGGAAGAGGAGACCGGCTGGGAGATCCTGGTCGGTCCGCGGGAATCGAGCGTCATTCCGCGGTATCTTCAGGAGGTCTGGGGCTCGTGACCCGCCGCCCAGTTATGTAGCGCGAGGGCTTGTCCCTCGCGCAAAACCGCGCGGGGCACCCGCCTTCGTCCGCCAGCACGGAGGGCGGACTTCGGCGTGGCAAGCAAGGCCCCGCGCTACAAAATAAGGCGTTCGAGAAACCGGAACGGACGGGAAGGCCATGGCTCCGACAAAACAAGCAATGTGCAAGGTTCGCTTCGAGCCGTCGGGATTGAAAACGGAGATCCCGCGGGGCGCGACGCTTCTGGAGGCGGCGCGCCTGGCCGGCGTCTACGTGACGAGCATCTGCGGCGGGGACGGGTACTGCGGCAAGTGCAAGGTCGTGGTGGACGAAGGCGAAATCGAGTCGCCGCCCACCACGCTCCTCGCGCCCCAGGAAGTCCGCGAGCGCGTCGTCCTGGCCTGCCAGACCCGCGTGCTGTCGGATGCCACCGTCACGGTGCCCAAGAGCCACGCGCTCGACACCGGCCGAATCCTCGTCGACAGCGACGCCCACCGCTTCAGCGAGTTGCCGACCGAAGACCTCGGCGCGGAACGCCCCGCCGGGGAGGGCACGTTCCCCTACGACCCGCTCGTTCAGAAGCACTACCTCCAGATGGCCAGCCCGACGGAAGAAGACCAGCAGGCGGACCACGAGCGGCTGTACATGGCGATCCGGGGCCGCTTCGAAGCGCCCCTGATGCAGACCGGGTACCGCATCCTCCAGAGTCTGCCCGCCGTCCTCCAGAAATCCCAATACAAGGTGACGGCGATCGTCGCGCAGCGCGGCGGAACGATGGAAGTGGTGGACATCGAGCCGGGCGACACCAGCGCGTGCAACTACGCCGTCGTCGTGGACGTGGGCACGACGACCGTCGTCGCGCACCTGGTGGACCTGGCGGGCGCTTCGACGGTGGACGCGGAGGCGACGTACAACTCGCAGATGCACTTCGGCGAGGATTACATCCGCCGAATCATCTACGCCGAGCAACACGACGCATTCGACGAGATGCAGCGGCGAATCGTGCACGACGTCAACGACCTGATTCAGACGCTGGCCATCCGCCAGGCGATCGAGTTGAGTTACATCACGGCCGTCATCTGCTCGGGCAATACGGCGATGATCCATTTCCTTTTGAACCTGGACCCCCGGCGTATTCGCCGGTCGCCTTACATTCCGACGGCGGCGTGGGTGCCTCCGATCCGGGCCTCGGAGGCCGGCATCCGCATCCACAAGCGGGGCCTCTTGTACACGCTGCCCGCCGTCGGGGCCTATGTCGGCAGCGACATCGTGGCGGGGGTCCTGGCGACGCGCCTCTACGAGGCCCCGCGCCTGAGCCTTTTCATCGACATCGGCACGAACGGCGAGGTGGTGCTCGGGTCTCGCGAATGGATGGTCTGCGCGTCGTCGAGCGCCGGCCCGGCTTTCGAGGGTTCGGGGGTAAAGCACGGCATGCGGGCAGCCCGTGGGGCGATCGAGCGTCTGAGCGTGGCCGCCGACGGTTCCTTCCGGTTCCAGACGGTGGGTGGCGACCCGCCGCGAGGCCTTTGCGGGTCGGGCCTGCTCGACGCCCTGGCTGCGCTGCTCGAGATCGGCGCCATCGACCGCACGGGGCGGTTCATCCAGAAAGGCGATCCACGCCTCGTCGAGGGGGCCGACGGCTTGGAGTTCACGATCGTGCCGCCCACCGACGGCCGGGAAGCCATCACCATCGGCCAGGCGGACATTGCCAACCTCGTCCGCTCGAAGGCCGGCGTCTATGCCGCCGTCCAGGTCCTCCTGGAATCCACGGGGACGCGAGTGGACAAACTCGACACCATCTACGTGGCGGGCGGGTTCGGGAACTATCTGGACGTGCGCAAGGCCATCCGGATCGGCATGTTGCCGGACATTCCGGTGGACCGGATTCGTTTCGTGGGGAACTCGTCGATCGCGGGGGCGAAGATGGCCGTCATGAGCCGCCACGCCCTCGCCAAAGCCGAGGAAATCGCCGACCGCATGACGTACTTCGACCTGATGAACCACCCCGGCTACATGAACGCGTTCATCCAGGCGAACTTTTTGCCGCACACCGACCTCTCGCGGTTTCCGAGCGTCACCGAGAAACCGCCGTCGAAGGGCGCCACGAAGGCATGAGCACGACAGTCGCCATCTCGGGCAAAGGCGGCAGCGGCAAGACGACCGTTGCGGCGATGATCGTCCGCCACCTGGTCCAGCGCACGGCCGGGAGCGTCCTCGCGGTGGACGCCGACCCGAACGCGTGCCTGGGCCTGGCGCTCGGCCTGGAGCCCGAGACGACGGTCGGCGAGATTTGCGACCAGGCCCTCGACCGGAAACTCCAGACCGGCGCCGGAACGAGCCGCGAACGCGCCCTCCAGTACGCCATTCACCGGGCCGTCGCCGAGGCTGAGGGCTTCGACCTCCTAGTCATGGGCCACACCGAGGGGCCCAAGTGCTACTGCGCGGTCAACCACCTGCTGCGGAAGTACCTCGACGAGGCCGGCCAGGACTATGCCTACGTGGTCATCGACAACGAGGCGGGCATGGAACACCTGTCGCGCCGAACCACCAATGCCGTGGACTTTCTTCTGATCGTGACGGAGGCGACGGTGGTCGGAGCGAAGACCGCCCACCGCATCCTCGGCCTGTCGAACCGGCTGCCGATCAGCGTCGGCGATCGGCTCGTCCTGTGGAACAAGGTGGAGGAAGGCGGCGCCGCGCCTGCCGGCGGGAGCGATCTGCCGGCGGCGGGAAGCGTCCCCTTCGACCGCACGGTTCTTGATCTTTCGATACAAGGCAAGAGCGTCTTCGGCCTGAAGGCCGACAGTCCGGCGTTCCAGGCCGTGGGCAAAACCCTTACGGAACTTCTCGGCACTCCGGCGGTCCGCGTGCCCTAGACGAAGGAGAGACTATGCCTCTACCGGCGGTTCAGGAGAGTTATTCGGGAAGCGTGAACGAGGTCACGCTGGGCGGCGGGAGCCGCAAGAACACCGTCAAGATCGGCGGCGCGAAAACGATTCCCTACGGCGGGGACGCCCCGGCGACCGGCCGCCGGCCGGTCATTGCCATCGACGTCCTCGACGCCGCGCCCGCGGAATGGCCCCCTGCCCTCGCGGAGGCGTATGCGGGCGTCCTCGCGGACCCGGCCGCCTGGGCCAGGAAGGCCGTCGAGGAATGGGGCGCGGACCTGGTGTGCGTGAAGTTTGACGGCATCCATCCCGAC
>JAPLMM010000137.1 GCA_026387035.1 Planctomycetota bacterium | reverse complement strand
GGATCTGGGCGGGCTTCAAGGGGGTGTCACCGGGCTGGGTGACGGCGTAGTCCTGGAAGTAGACGACCTTTTCGAGGTCGGAGACCCGCATGTTCAGGAGGGTGCCAATCCGGCTGGGCGGGGCCTTGAAGAACCAGATGTGGACGATGGGCGCGGCCAGGTTGATATGGCCCATCCTCTTGCGGCGGACGCGGCTATGGGTGACCTTGACCCCGCAGCGGTCGCAGATCATGCCCTTGTGCTTGGTGCCCTTGTACTTGCCGCAGAAGCATTCCCAGTCTCGTTCGGGGCCGAAGATGCGTTCGCAGAAGAGGCCGTCGCGTTCCGCGCGGTAGGTGCGGTAGTTGATCGTTTCGGGCTTTCGGACCTCGCCGAAAGACCACGAGCGGATGTCGTTGGGGCTGGCCAGCGAGATCCGCACGCTCCCGTAGTCGTTGATCTTCTCGTAAACGTTTTCAATCGCCATGGCGATCGGCTCCTACCGGAACGACCGAGTGACGGAGTGACTGAGTAACTGAGTGACTGAGGCAGCAAGAACTTCCACAATCTGTCGGAAGTTTGGAGGGCGCCTTTTCAGGTCGTGCCGCTGCGCCCACAAATGTTCTCCCGCCCCCTGCCCTCTGCCACGCTATCACCCTTCGTGCCTCCTCCGTTACTCAGTCACCCAGTCACTTAGTCACTTTTTTAGAGACGCTTCTTCTCCAACTGCATGTTCAGGCACAGGCCCTTGATCTCGTTCGTCAGCACGTCGAACGAGACGGGCGTCCCTGCTTCCAGCTTGTTCCGGCCCATGACCATCGACTCGTAGATTTTCGTCCGGCCCTCGACGTCGTCCGATTTGACGGTCAGCAGTTCCTGCAGCACGTAGGCCGCCCCGTACCCTTCCAGCGCCCACACTTCCATTTCGCCGAACCGCTGGCCGCCCGACCGCGCCTTGCCGCCCAGCGGCTGCTGCGTGATCAGGCTGTACGGGCCCGTCGCACGCGCGTGCACCTTGTCGTCCACCAGGTGGTGCAACTTCATCATGTAGATGTAGCCGACCGTCACCGCCTGGTCGAACGGTTCGCCCGTGCGGCCGTCGTAGAGTGCCGTCTTGCCGTCGCGCGGCAGGCCGGCTTCCTGGAGCAGGTCGTGGATCATGTCTTCCTTGCACCCGTCGAACACAGGCGAGATGGCCTGGAATCCCAGCACCTTCGCCGCCCACCCCAGGTGCGTCTCCAGGATCTGGCCGACGTTCATGCGGCTCGGCACGCCGAGAGGGTTCAGCAGGATCTCGACCGGCCGGCCGTCCGGCAGGAACGGCATGTCCTCGGCTGGCAGAATCCGCGCAATGACGCCCTTGTTCCCGTGCCGGCCCGCCACCTTGTCGCCCACCGACAGCGTCCGCTTCGTCGCGATCCACACCTTCGCCATCTCCAGGACGCCCGTCGGCAGTTCATCGCCCCGTTTCAGCCTCGCGACCTGCCGCTCTTTCTCGTCCAGCATCTCTTCGACTTTCGGCCACTCGCGGCGAACGATCTCCCGGCCCTCGTCGAACGATTGGCTGCGCGTCTGGATCTTCTCATAGTCGAACCGCTCGATCTGCGAGAGCACCTCCGCCGGGTCCTTCGCCTCGCCGTACGCCACCCCCGTCTCCGGGTCCGCAATTTTCGTCCGCAGCGTCGCGTTCAGCATGTCCACCAGGTCGCGGAACGCCGACACGATCCGATCGTCCATTTCCTTCGCCACGCGGCGGGCCTCACGCGACCGCCGGCGACGCTCCGAGTCCGAAAGGTGGGCCACCCGGCTGAACTTCTCCGCCGCGATCACGATCCCCTCCGTCCCGCCCGGAACGGTCAGGCTGTCGTTCTTCACGTCCTCGCCCGCGCGCCCGAAGATCGCGTGCAGGAGTTTTTCCTCCGGCGACAGTTCCGTCTTCGATTTCGGGCTCACCTTCCCCACCAGGATGTCCCCGGGCTGCACGCGCGTCCCGGTCCGGATGATGCCTTCCTCGTCCAGGTTCCGCAGTTGACGCTCCGACACGTTCGGAATGTCGCGCGTAAACTCCTCGCGCCCCAGTTTCGTCTCCCGCACCTCCACCTCGAACTCGTCGATGTGGATGCTCGTGAACCGGTCGTCCTTCAGGAGGTTTTCCGAGACGAGGATGGCATCCTCGAAGTTGAAGCCGTCCCACGTCATGAACGCCACCAGAACGTTGCGCCCCAGCGCCAGTTCGCCGTCCTTCGTCCCGGGGCCGTCCGCAATCACCTGCCCCGTCTTCACTTTCTGGCCGACCCGCACAATCGGTTTCTGGTTCAGGCAGGTCCGCTCGTTCAGGCCGACGAACTTCCGCAGGACGTATTCGGTTTCCCACCCGTCGCGGTTCCGCACGACGATTCGCCGGGCGTCCACGTACACCACCTCGCCCGCTTCCTGGGCGCGGACGACCATCCCTGAGTTTTCCGCCACGGGCTTTTCCATCCCCGTCACGACTATCGCCGGTTCCGGCTGGAGCAGCGGCACCGCCTGGCGCTGCATGTTCGATCCCATCAGCGCCCGGTTCGCATCGTCATGCTCCAGGAACGGGATCAGGCTCGCCGACACCCCTACCAACTGCTTCGGGCTGATGTCGACGTACTGGACGTCCGCGGAGGGGACTTGCTTAAAGTCGCCCGCCACGCGCGCCACCACCACGTCCGACAGAATCTTGCCGTCCGGGTCGGTCGGCACGTCGGCCGGCGCCAGGATGTGCTCGATCTCCTCGTCCGCCCGCATCCACCGCACCTGGCCGTTCACCTTGCCCTTCACGACCTCGCGGTACGGCGTGATGAGGAAGCCATACGGATCCACCGTCGCGTAGATGCCCAACTGGGCGATCAGGCCGATGTTCGTCCCTTCCGGCGTCTCCACCGGGCAGATGCGCCCGTAGTGGGAGACGTGGACGTCGCGGACCTCGAACCCCGCGCGCTTGCGATTCAGGCCCCCGGGGCCCAGCGCCGACAGGCGACGCTCGTTCGCCAACTGCGCCAGCGGGTTCGTCTGGTCCACCACCTGCGAGAGTTCCGAACGACCGAAGAAAAACTCGATCGAACTGGAGACCGACTTCGAGTTGACCAACGTCCGCGGCGTCAGTTCCTTCGGGTCCTTCAGGTTCATCCGCTCCTGGACCGTTCGGCGGAGTTTCAGGAACCCCTTTCGGACCTCGTCGCCGGCGAGTTCGTCAATCGTCCGGAGGCGCCGGTTCCCGAGGTCGTCGATGTCGTCGGTCGCCCCTTCGCCCGCCCGCAGTTTCATGATGTACCGGAGGCACTCGATGAAGTCCTCCGGCCGAAGGGTCATTTCGTCCTCCGGCACGCTCGTGCCGAACTTGCGGTTCAGGCGGAAGCGGCCGACCCGCCCCAGCCGGTACCGGTTCGCATCGTAAAACTTTTCCTGGAAGAGTTGCCTGGCCTTGTTCTGGTTCGGCGGGTTGCCGACGCGGAGGCGCCCATAGATGTAGAGCACCGCCTCGTCGTGCGTTTTCGTCTTGTCGTCCTGAATCGTGTTCAGGATCAGGGGGTCGCACTGCGAGTCGGCCACGACGTCCAGTTGCTTGATGGACGAGTTGCGGATATGCTCCCACTTTTCACCGACGCGCTGGCCCGCTTCGAGAACGACTTCGCCCGTCTCCTTGTCCACGACCGGCGTCGAGACGTAGAAGTCCTGGACCGGCGTGCCGCGCTTCACCTGCGACAGCACGAGGCGCTTCGTCTCGTAGAAGAGGCGGATGATCGTCTCGGTATCGCTGTACTCGGGCGTCATTGCCCGCAGAAAAGCCGTCACCGGAATCTTGGAGGACTGGTCGATCCGCATCTGAAGCACGTCGCGCTTCGAGACGTTCGTCTCGATCCACGAACCGCGTTCCGGGATGATTCGGCAGGAATGGAGGCGGCGGTCGCCCGCTTCCAGGGTCATCGAGAAATCCACGCCGGGGGAGCGGTGCAACTGGCTCACGATGACGCGCTCCGCCCCGTTGATGATGAACTCCCCGCCGCCGATCATGATGGGGACTTCCCCGACGTAGATGCTCTCCTCCAGCACGTCCTTGCTGTCTTTCCGGCTGAGCCGGCAGCGGATGCGGAAGGGGCGCCCGTACGTCAGCCGCAGGTCTCGGCATTCCTGCGGGTCATAGCGGGGCTCGCCCAACTCGTAGTAGAGATACTCCAGCGTGATCTGCCCGTCGTAGCTGACGATCGGGAAGATCTCGCGGAGCAGCCCTTCCAGACCTTCGCCCTTCCGCTCGGCC
>JAPLMM010000136.1 GCA_026387035.1 Planctomycetota bacterium | reverse complement strand
GGGGAACCCAATTTGCTTGCGGGTCGGCCTCGCGGCCGTATAATCGTCTGGGGTAGGTTTTTCGAGGCTCCGTTTCATGTTCTCGCTTGCCGGTTCCAGAACTGTTACGGAAGGCGCGGCGCGCGGGCTGGCGGTCGCGCTGGTGGGGATTCTCGTCGCCGGCTGCGTCGGGGATAGGGAGGCGGTCGTGCGGCGCCTGCGGGAGGACGACCCGCGGACGCAGGTGGCGGCGATCGCCCGCGTGGCCCGCTCCGGCGACCGGACGATGGCGGGAGAACTCATCGACCTGCTGGAGTCGGAGGACGAGGGGGTGCGTTTCATGGCCGCCTCGGCCCTGCACAAACTGACGGGCAAAGACCTGGGTTTTCATTTCGCGAACACCCCGGCGGAACGCGCCCGCATCGTCGCCGAATGGCGCACGTGGTGGGAAGCCGAAGGCCGGGCCGCCTGCGGAGCGCCGGCGACCGAGTCCGCCCCGCCGCCCGGCAAGGAGCCGTCGGGAGAACCACCTAAGGAGAAGGGCACATGAGCGGCCCGTTTGACTGCGATAGCGAAGACCTGAAGGTCCGTTCCCGCCGAGAGGGCAACGCGACCGTGCTCTCGGCCGAGGGCGAGGTGACTGTCTTTTCGTCGCCGGCGCTGCGGGAGGTCCTTCGCCGCGCGGCGGACGAAAAACCGGGAAGGCTCGTCCTGGACCTCTCGCAGACGTCGTATATCGATTCGAGCGGCGTCGCCACGCTCGTCGAAGCCCTCCAGAGCGTCGGCCGACACAAAGGCCAACTCGTCCTGGCGGGCATGAACGACCGCGTCCGGGGCGTGTTCGAGATTGCGCGGCTCCACACGGTTTTCCGGATCGCGTCCGACGTCGAGGAGGCTTTGCGCCCGTGAGCGACGCGCGGTTCGTCCAGTTCCTCGACCATCTCGGCGCCCAGAGCGGCGGCTTGCTGGACTATCTGGGCGGCCTCTGGTACCTGACGTGGGAAACGCTGAAGCGCGGCCTGGCCGGCATCGTCCGCCGGCCGCGAATCAAGGCCGACGAAACGTTCTATCAGATGGTGCGGCTGGGGGTGCGGGCGATCCCCATTGTCGCGCTCGTCAACCTGTTCATCGGCATGACGCTCGCGTTCACCCTGGCGCCCGTGCTGGAGACGTACGGGCAACTGGACCAACTGGCGACGGTGATCGCCAAGGCGGTCTTCCCCCAGTTGGGCCCGCTGATTGCCTCCGTCGTCCTGACGGGCTTCGCCGGGGCGGCGATCGCGGCCGAACTCGGCACGATGGTCGTCGGCGAAGAAATCTCCGCCCTTCGCACCGGTGCCATCCATCCCATCCGATTCCTCGTCGTGCCGCGAGTCGTCGCCTGCATCATCATGACCGTCTGCCTGACGGTCCTGGCAAACCTCATCGCGACGGTGGGCGGCGGCCTTATCTCCTGGGGCGTCCTGAGCCTGGACCCCTGGCAGTACTACCATACGGCCGTGGACGCCCTCATCGTCAAGGACGTCGTCACCGGCCTCATCAAGGGAGGCGTCTTCGGGTTTATCATCGTCATCGTCTCCTGTTACGAGGGCCTGAGCGTGACGGGAGGCGCGGGCGGCGTCGGACGGGCCACCACGCTGAGCGTCGTGCGGTCCATCTTCCTCATCATCACCGCCAACTGCGCCTTCACTGCCTTCTTCTACTTCATCTGGCCGGAATAGCATAAAGTGACGGAGTAACGTAGTAACGCAGATGGGATGTACCTTTTTGGCCTTGGAACGTTCTTGGGTCTAACAGGAGCAACCGGCAAATATGGCCCAAAACCGAAAACGGCCTGCAGCAGCCCGTGCCGCCTACGTCACTACGTCACTCCGTTACTCCGTCACTACGTCCCTGCGCGGCGCAAGACCATGAATAACGATAAGCCCGTTCTGGAACTCCGCGGCGTCCAGAAGGTTTTCGAGGGCCGCACCGTCCTCAAGGACATCAACCTGGAGGTCGCCCGCGGCGAGACGCTGGTCATCATCGGCGGGTCGGGCTGCGGCAAGTCGACGCTCCTGAGGACGATCATCGGCGAATATACGCCCGACGCCGGACACGTCATCCTGTGGGGCCACGACTTCTGCTGCGCAGCGCCCCACGAGAAGGACCGCCTCCGCCGACGCTTCGGCGTCCTCTTCCAGTCCGGGGCCCTCTACTCGTCCATGACGGTCGGCGAAAACGTCGCCCTCCCCTTGCGCGAGCACACCGACCTGGACGAACGCATCATCCGCATGATCATCAAAATGAAACTCGAACTCGTCGGACTCAGGGACTTCGAGGACCTCATGCCGAACCAGATCTCCGGCGGCATGCGCAAACGCGTCGGACTCGCCAGGGCCATCGCCCTGGACCCCGAACTCCTCTTCTACGACGAACCGACCAGCGGACTCGACCCCATCGCCACCAGCGTCATCGACCAACTCATCATCGACCTGAGGACGAAACTCAGCGTCACCAGCGTCGTCGTCACCCACGACATGAAAAGCGCCCTGCGGACGGCCGACCGCATCGCCATGCTCTACAACGGCGAGTTCATCGCCATCGGACCGCCGGAGGAGTTCCGCGACCCCACGGACGAGCGCGTCCGGCAGTTCGTCCAGGGCCTGGCCGACGGGCCCATCCCCCTGCGCGTCTCGAAAACCGATTACCTCTCGGACCTCTTGGGCTTTGAGCCCGCCGCAACATAAGGAGATGTCTATGCCACACCATCCCGTCCGGAACCAGGTCGTCGCGGGGGCCTTCGTCCTCCTCGCCCTCACCGCCACCGTCGTCGTCCTCGTCCTCGTAGGCGGCTGGCAGTCATGGTTCGAGGAGACGCACGAACTCCGCATCCACTTCCTGACCGCCCCGAACATCAAGGTCGGCAGCCCGGTCCTGATGGCCGGCCACCCAATTGGCCGCGTCACCGACGTCGGCGTCGTCGAGGTCCCCCGCCCGCCCGAGGCCAAGGGCCTGTGCTACAAGGTCGAGGTCCGCGCCAGGATCCCCAAGAAATACGTCCTCTACGCGAACGCGCGCATCGTCATCACGCAGAGTCTCGTCGGCCAGTCCGCCGCCGTCAACATCGCAGAGGTGGGCTTCGGCAAGCCGCTCGAAGGAGCGCTCGCGGGCGAGCAGGCATCCCCCTTCGCCGCCGCCGCCGGCGAACTCGGCATCGGCGAAGAAGAAAAAAAGGGCATCAAGGAAATCCTCCGAGACTTCCGCGAAATCGCCGCCAAGGCCAAAGAAAGCATCCCCGATACCCTCGATAAACTCAAAGCCACCAGCGCCAACCTCGCCGAAGTCTCCGAAAAAGCCAAGGGCGCCGTCGCCAAGGTCGACGCAATCCTCGACGAAAACCGCGAAAACCTCAAAAAAACCATCACCCACGCGAGCAGCCTCGCCGAAAAGGCCGACAAGGGGACCGACGAGATCCTCGTCAACGCCCGCGCCGCCTCCGCCGACCTCAAGGTCGCCGTCGCCGATTTCAAAATCGTCGCCGCCGACGCCAAAGCCCTCCTCGCCCTCAACAAAGGCGGCCTCGGCCGGACCATCCAGAACTTCAACGAGACCAGCGAACACCTCAAGGCCCTCGCCAAGGAAGTCCGACGGGCGCCCTGGCGACTCTTCGCCAAGCCCGATAAGGAAGAGGTCGAATCCTTGAACCTCTACGACGTCGCCCGCGCCTTCGCCTCCGCCGCCACAGACCTCGAAACCCTCGCCGACACGCTCCAGACCATGGTCGAGGCCAAAAAGGATGGCGTCGCCGTGGACCAGGAAATGCTCGACGGAATGCAGAAACGCCTCGAAGAAACCTTCGCCCGATACCAGGAGGCCGAGGCCGCCCTCTGGAAAGAGTTCGAACGAATCCAGAAGTGATCTCAAATTTTAGATTTCAGATTTCCGATTCTTGATATGAACAATGCCAGCCTACCGGACCGTTCGGGAGACTCACATGCTGTATGACGTTCTCATCGTCGGCGCCGGGCCCGCCGGGGCCGCCGCCGCCAAAATCCTCGCCGACCACGGCGCAACCGTCGCCCTCGTGGACGCCGCCCGCTTCCCGCGCGCCAAACCCTGCGCCGGCTGGCTCAACGCCCACGCGGTCCGCGACTTCCCCTTCCTCAACACGATTCGCCGCAAGGTCCGCGCCGCCCCCTTCCGCCACCTCCTCTTCCACTCGCCGGACCTCCAGGCCACAGCCCGGTACTCCAGCCGGTCGCACCTGGGATACATCGTCTCCCGCAAGAGGTTCGACGCGGCCCTGGTGCGCCTGGCCGCCGACGCCGGCGCCGAGACCTTCCTCGGCCGCAAAGTCGTCGCCGTCCAGGCCGCCGAACGCAACGTCACGGTGACGCTCGCCTCCGGCCGACGCCTCGTCGGCCGACTCCTCATCGGGGCCGACGGCGCCGCCGGCATTGTCGCTCGCTCCCTCGGCCTCCGCGAACGATGGACCGACCAGCAGGTGGTCGCCTGCCTCGCCAAGGACGTCCCGCTCACACGGAAGCAATCGGCCGACGGCTTCGAGGGCGCCATCCACGTCGCCCTCGGCTTCGGCGGCGCCTCGGGCTACGCCTGGGCGTTTCCGGGCGCCGGCGCCGTCAACGTCGGCATCGGCATCCGCGCCACCGAGGCCGGACGCCTGCCATCCCTCTACGACGCCTGGGTCGATGGACTCCGCCGAAAAGGCATGCTCCCCAAACGGGCGAACCTCGCCAGACCCTCCGGAGCCGTCATCCC
>JAPLMM010000135.1 GCA_026387035.1 Planctomycetota bacterium | reverse complement strand
TTGCGGATTGCGGATTTGCGGCGTGGTGCGGCGGGCCGTACCTGCCGTCCGGTCCTCGGCTTTCCACGGGCCGTGTTGACCGAAGCGACTGTTATGGCCAGGAGTTCATCGGCTTCTTGCATGAGAAGGTGCACCGCCTCCTGCTGTTCTCCGTTCCCTTGGTTATTGAGCGTTGGGCGTTGGATATTCTCGTTTCACCTTCGTTCCGAGTCACAGCCACAGCACGCGGCGGACAAGTCCGCCGGCGAACCAACCCCCGCACGACCCTCACCCGCCTACGTCACTACGTTACTCAGTCACTCAGTCACTTTTTTTTGGCCAGTGCTTTTCGATCAGCGCCCGCCGAAGGCCCGTCTCCTCCGGTTCAAAGCACTCGGCCAGGATGGCCCAGCATCGGTCCAGGGAATCGGTCACCGTAGGCCAGCAGTTTCCCGTCCCAGGCGGACATTTCGAAGCCCATGTCGCGTTTTTCGCGGCTCTCGCGGCAGAGGGCGTAGAGTTGGATGCAGGTGTTCATGATGTCGCGGTGATCGTCGCGCGTCTTGCCGTTGACCTGCTGCTTCAGGCGCGACAGGCTTCCGAACGGCTCGATCCACCCGTGCCGCAGGTAGAACTGGCCCTCGGTGATGTACCCCGTGTTGTCGGGGACGGGGTGCGTGACGTCGTCGCCGGGCATCGTGACGCACGCCAGGATGGTCATCGAGCCGGCGCCCTCTAGGTCCACGGCCTTTTCGTATCGGCGGGCCAGTTGGGTGTAGAGGTCGCCGGGATATCCCCGGTTCGAAGGGATCTGCTCCATCGTGATGGCGATTTCTTTCAGCGCGTCGCTGAAGGCGGTCATGTCGGTCAGCAGCGCGAGCACCCGCTTGCCCTGGAGGGCGAACTGCTCGCCCACCGCCAGGCAAAGGTCGGGCACCAGAAGACACTCGACGACGGGGTCGGCGGCCGTGTGGATGAAGAGGATGGTGCGGCCCAGGACGCCGCCCTCCTCGAACGTCCGCCGGAACCGCAGGTAGTCGTCGTGTCTCAACCCCATGCCGCCCAGGATGATGATGTCGGCGTCCGCCTGGAGGCCGACGCGGGCCAGGAGGTCGTTGTAGGGCTCTCCAGGGACGGAGAAGATCGGCAACTTCTGGGACTCCACGAGCGAATTGAAGACGTCGATCATCGGGATGCCGGTCTGAATCATTTTCGACGGCAGGTTGCGGCGCGTCGGGTTCACCGGCGGGCCGCCGATGGGGATGCGGTCAGCCTCGATTTCCGGCCGGCCGTCGCGCGGACGCCCGGCGCCGTCGAAGACCCGCCCCACGAGGTCCGGCGAGAAGGGCACCTGCATCGGCCGGCCGAGGAACCGCACCCGGTCGTTCGTCGAGATGCCCTGCGTCCCCGCGAAGACCTGGAGCGACACCTGATCGCCCTCCAGGCGGATGACGGTGGCCAGGCTCGTCCCCCGCTCGCCCGTTACGACGGCCAGTTCATCGTACCCCACGCCGCGCGCAGCGACCGTGACGACGTTGCCGGCGATGCGGGTGATTTGGTCATAATACTTTCTCATGCCCGTTGTCCTCTTACTGATGCCGCCGACCCCGAATGACTAATGTCTAATGACTAATCAAACAGCAATGCCGAATGCCCAATCACGAGACCTTGGTGTTTCGCCGGATGGCCACGAAGATCAGGTGCAACTCCTTGGCCTCGCGCCACAGTTTCCTGGCGTCCTCTTTCATTTCAGGCACGGCTGCGGCAACCATACGCAGCCAGTGCTTGCTTTCCCTTGCCTCCTTGCGGCAGATGCCGATCTTATGGCGAAAGTCCTTTTTCGATTCCGCATCGTCCGCCTCGGCGTAATTGGCCCCAACGCTTGTTCCCGCGCCCACCAGTTGCGGGATAATCCTCGCCGTTACCGGCGTTTGAGGCATTCTCTTGGCAAATGCAATGGCTGCCTCGCCGAAACGGGCCGTCCTTTCCTCCAAGTCGTAAGGTTTCCTCCCCTTCCTGTCAGGTCGCTGCCCGCCCCCATCCTGCGCTTGCTCGTCTGTGTTAGTCATTGGACATTGCCTTTTGATTAGTCATTAGACATTAGTCATTAGTCATTTCGCGCCCCGCGCCGCGATAAACGCCTCAATCCGCCCCAGGATCTTCTTAAACTCCTCCCCCTGCCACTCCGCATAGTTCCAGTTCCGGAACAGGTCCTGTGCCGCGACCATGGTGCGGCGGGCCGATTCCTTGTCCGCTAAGCCGAAGTCCGCACGGACGACCTCCAGAATCTTGTCGAACACCAGGCGCTGGCGTTCGGCGGGCGTGGCGCCGTCCACCGGGTCGTAGGCGTTCTGCTGGAGGTAGCAGTTGTCGAAGAACTCGGCTTTGAGCATGACGACGAAGTCTTCAATGGGCGTCCCTTCCTCGCCAACGACGGTCATCATCTGCTTGACCTCGTGGCCGCGGGAGAGGAGGACCCGGACGTGCTCGACCTTCTCAGGTGAGAGGATCCCCAGGTACTTGCTCCAGGAATCCAGAGGATCAATGGCGGGGTATCGGCGGGCGTCGGACCGCGCCCCTGACAGGCCGTGAAACGCCCCCACCACCTTGAGCGTGGCCTGGGTGACGGGCTCCTCGAAGTTTCCTCCCGCCGGGCTCACGGTCCCGCCGATCGTCACGGACCCCTTTCGCCCGTCGCGGAGTTCCACGGCCCCCGCGCGCTCGTAGAAGGCGGCGACGCGGCTCTCCAGGTAGGCCGGGAACGCCTCCTCGCCGGGGATTTCCTCGAGGCGCCCCGACACCTCGCGCATCGCCTGGGCCCACCGCGAGGTCGAGTCTGCCAGCACGAGGACGTTCAGACCCATCTGGCGGTAGTATTCGGCCAGGGTGACGGCGGTATAGACGGACGCCTCGCGCGCCGCGACCGGCATCGCGGACGTGTTGCAGATGATGATCGTCCGCTCCATCAGCGACCGCCCCGTGCGGGGGTCTTCCAGTTCCGGGAACGTGCGCAGCGTCTCGACCACTTCGCCCGCCCGCTCGCCGCACGCCGCGAGCACCACGATGTCAATCTCCGCGTGCCGCGCGGTGATCTGCTGAAGGACCGTCTTGCCCGCGCCGAACGGCCCGGGGATGCAGTACGTCCCGCCCCGCATGACGGGGAACATCGTGTCTATGATCCGGACGCGCGTGACGAGCGGTTCGGTCGGCAGGAGGCGCCGGCGGCTGACGTTCAAGGGCCGCTTGACGGGCCAGCGCTGCTGCATCTTGACGGCGATGCGCCGGCCGCCTTCGCCCTCCAGGGCTGCGATCTCATCCTCGATGGTGTGCTCGCCCTTGGCGGCGACGCTCGCCACGCGCCACTTGCCCTCGAGATCGAACGGGGCCATGATCTGATGCTCGAAGATCCCTTCGGGGACCCAGCCGAGCGGGTCCCCCGCCTGAACCGTCGCGCCCTCGCTCGCGGAAGGCGTGAACTCCCATCGGCGATCCTGGGACAGGCTCGCGAGATACGTTCCGGCCTGGAGGAAGTACCCCGTCTTCTCGGCCAGTTTCGGCAGCGGGTTCTGGAGGCCGTCGAAAATCTGGCCCAAGAGGCCCGGACCGAGCGTCACCGAAAGCATCTCGTCGCGGAACTCGACGGCGTCGCCGACGCGCAGACCGCGCGTCTCCTCGAAGACCTGCAGGTCGGCCATGCCCCCCCGGACGCGGATCACTTCGCTCAGCAGCCGCGCGCCGTCCTGACGCAGACAGTATCCCACGGCATTCTGGACGACCCGCCCTTCGGCCTCGACGACGACCATGTTGCCGAAGACGGCCACGATGCGTCCGGTCACGTTCGCATCCTCTCAGGCTGGGCCGGCCGTTCGGCGTCCGGTCGGTCGGTCGGCGGCCCCGGCGGGCCTGCCCCGCCTTCCCCCTTGGGGTTGGGGACGTTCCGCTCGGAGGTGATGCGGTGCCAACGGTTGACCAGAAGCAGCCGCGCCGCATACGCCGCCAGTTCGTCGTCCTCGAACGTGAACCAGCGGTCGTGCTCGTCGAGCCAGGCCCACCGCGCCCGGTCCAGGACCTTCTGGCCTTCCAGCACATTGACCGCCGACGACCACTCGGAGACGGCAGAGGAGAAATCCGACGCGTCCTCGCCCAACTCGAGGGCCACCACGTGCTCCGTCGCGTCCAGGTCCAGGGCGCGGGCCCTGTCGGCCGCCAGGGCGTTGCGCAGCCCGACTTCGTATCGCACCCAGAGGGCCAGGAATCGGCTTCCTCGGCGCCGGGCGACCTCCGCGGCGTGGCGCCAATAGGCCAGCCAGACGGCGTCCGGCGTCTCCTGCGGCGCAAGCGCATCGGGCGGCGGCGCCAGGTGAGGCGGAAGCGGAGACTCGTTACGGATCTGGGCCTCGGAGAGCACCGAAGGACTCGCCTCGGTGATTTCGCCCGCCAGGAGGGCGTCCCGCTGCTCCAGGTCGTCCGACACGAGGATCGTCGCCACAATCTCCCGCGCCGCCGGCCGGGGCTGCACGTGTTCCGCCAACTCGGCCGGGGTGATGGGCGGCACGCCGCCGAGGTCCGGCAGCGAAGGCAACGACCCGATCATCTCGTAGGCGCGACCGACCAAAGGTCCAGCCTCTCACGTGTTGTTCTTCGCCGCCACTTCCAGCATCTTGCGCAACGCCGGTCCGACCAGGTCCTGGAGCGCGGCCGCGACGGAGTCCGTCGTCACCTCCACGGTGGCGCCGTCGGTCTTGTATTCGAAGCCGGCCTCGCGGAGGGTGTCTTTCAGGTCCACCGCGCCGACGCCGTCCTTGTGGGCCACCTCATGAAGGATCCAGTCGGCCAGTTGCTTCCGCGTCTCCGGCTGAACGGCGATCTGGGTGACGCGGCGTCCTTCGCGGTCGGCCTTCGCGTACTCCAGCGCCAGGTCGTGAATGAGTTGGCGGAGGAAGCGGCTGTCGGAGAGCGCCTCCTGCGTGGCGCGCGCCAGCACCGTTGCCACCAGGCCGCTCAGCGTGTCTCGCAGCCCGAGGACTGCGTCTCGGGCCGCCAGGCGCAGTTCCGCCTGAGCCTTCTCGGCTTCGGCCTCGGCTTTGGCTTTGGCCTCCGCGAGGGTTTTCTCGGCCTGTTCCTTGGCGTCCTCCTGGATCTGCTGGGCCTTGCGCTGGGCCTCGGTGACCAGTTTCTTCGCCTCTCGGCGGCCGGCCTCGACGCCCTCGGTCTGGAGTTTGGCGACAAAAGCCTCAATCGTCTCGGCCATGACGTTGCTCCGTCCTTCGGAATCCCAGGCGCGGCCGTGCACGTTCTGGTGCCGCGCTGCGTTAGGCCTGCGCTCCAGGGCCGCCGCGTGCCTGCTGAATGGAGGCGCCAGCGGACGCCGCCCCCGCTGCTGTGCGGATCGCACGTCTGTCCGGTTCCTGTCGCCTTTAGACGACGGAAAGACTTGAATACCGTCCGGCGGCCGCGGTGTCAAGCAAAAGAGCCTCTTAGGACCTGCCGCGGGTACCGAAGGGGGCAGGCTACGAACCGTGCTGCACCTCGACGACCTCGGGCCGGTGACGCCGCGCAAAACGCCGCTCCTCGACGAGCGCCGCCAGAAACGCCAGCGCCCCCAGCACGGCGCTCGCCGCCACAGCCGTCCCCTCGGGTCCCAGGCGCGCGACCTGCTGCAAGCCGCCCCACTGGCTCCCGATGATGAGGCCGGCCACCACGGCGGCCAGCGGCAGGCCGAACACCAGCGCGATGCTGCGCCACACGTTCGGCAGGGGGACTTCGAGGGTCACTTCGTCGCCGACGGCCAGGTCGCGCGCCTCGACCCAGAGGAGGAGTTCGCCGCCGGTGGTCTGGCATGCGCGGCACTGTCGGCAGGCGGGCCCTGGCTGGCGCGCCAGGCGCACCGCCGCGCGGTCCTCCGACAAACGGACAACCGTTCCGCGTTCCCGCATCGGTGACTTGTTCTCCTGTGCGGGCGGCAAGCGATCAGGATCGTTTCCGTCGTGCGCCCGGCAGCCGGAGCGACCGGATGCGCGTCACCTGCCTCGCCAGCACCCCTTGAGGGACCCTCGTGTGGAGCGGCACGAGGAGGACGGTTCCCAGTCGTCCGTCCGACGTGAGGATCAGATGGCGCGAGGTCGGGGTCTTGACGCCCGGCAGGCTGGTTTGATGGCCGGTGACGAGCAGTTGCGCCCCGACGTGGCGGGCGAAATCGTCGGCCGATGGCTGGTCGTGGTTGCGCCCCCACACCAGTTCATACACCCCGTTGCCCCGCCGACAGTCCTCCTCTGTCAGCGGGCGGTTGAAGATGCTGTAATCGAAATCCTCCAGTGCCTTGCGTTCCGGCGTCGAATGCGTGATGAACAGGCCGTTGGGCGTCCGCACCGCCAGCGGGAGCGACGCCAGGAACCTCCGGTAGGCGTCGTATACATCCGTCCAGTGAGACTTGTACACATTCTGAATACCACGCCGGAACGTCTCGCCGGTGGCTTCCCCGCCCTTCGTGATGTCGGCGCCCTGCAGTTCCGCCAGGTCGTGGTTCGACAGGACCACCTGGACCCGCGACCGGAAGAGGCACTTCAGCGACGCCACTTCCTCCAGCAGCCAGAAACTCTGGTCGCCGCCTTGCTCGTCCTTCGGGCCCCCGTGAATCAGTTCCTGGAACACGATGTACCGGTTGCGATGGCGGTGGAGCCGGGCCCACTGCAGCACCCGATCCAGATTCGTCCGGTCGCCGTGCAGGTCTCCCAGGATGACGACGTCGCCGTCGGCCGGCAGTTCGACCACGTTGCCTCGCCGCAGCGGATCGCGCTGGCTCAGGATCGCCGCCCGGTCCATCAGGTCGGTCACTTCGCCGACACCCAGATGTGTTTCATCCGGGTTGATGTCCCACTCGTCGCGGACCGCGTCCAATCGACTCTCCTTCGTCTCCAAGCAGCGCCTTCTGACCCTACGGTTTCTCCGCCGCCGTCGGCCGCAGACGCTCTGCCAGCATCGTCTGCCTCAACTCCCACAGAAACGTTCTCATCGGGAACAGCGTACCGGGGCATTGACGCGTTCCAGCGGGATGTGATACCGGGCCGACAGCGCGGCGACGAGCGCCTCGAGGCTGGCCATCTGCGCGGCGGTCGGCTGCTCCCGGTTGAAGTGGCCGACCAGGCAGATCCCGATCCCTTGCTCGTTGAACTCCGGGTGCCCCGCCACCAGGCAGTGGGCCCCGGCGCGCTGATTGGCCCATCGCGGCGTCGCGAGGATTTCGCCGTCGCGGGTTCCTGTCGCGCGGCCGTTGTTGATGACGAAGTGATAACCCGCGTCGTCGGTGTGTAGCGTCTCGCGGTGCCAGCGGTCGATCGCCTCCAGCGTCGCGGATCGCGTCGCCGAGTGGTGGATGACGAGGTACTTCCAATTCCGCACGGGCGCCAGGTCGTCCGTACGGATGAGCGACTCCAGGAGCGCGTCGGCCGACCGTTCGCTCGCTTCCCCGTCGCTCTTGCCGGAGTCGGCGCTCCGCGTCGGCATGGCCGCCCAGCAGACCAGCCCGACCGTCCCCATCGCCGCGAGG
>JAPLMM010000134.1 GCA_026387035.1 Planctomycetota bacterium | reverse complement strand
ACGAAAGCATCCTCGGCGATGCCGAGGCGCTTGCCGTCCTTTCGCGCCTCGACGAGGATTTTGTACTCGCCGGGATCGGGCGGGTCGAGTTTCGCTTCATACATGCCGACCGAACCGGGCACGAGGACCAGGGGAAGCGGCGTGCGTTCGCCGCCGGCGCCGATGAGCGAGCCGGTGACGTCGGCGTAGTTGGTGGCCCGTCCTTCCTCCTCGCGGACCCTGGCGCGGACGGTCACCGATTCGCCGGGGTTGTAGAACGGCTTGTTCACCAAAAGGGTGACGCCGGGCTCGTCAGCCGTCTCCTTGATTTCCTTGTTGGCGAGCCACCGGACCATCTGGCCCCAGAACTTGATGTAGGGCGAATCGCGCCCGAGGGCCTTGTACGGCAAGTACCACTGGTAGGTGGTGTCGGCGGCAAAGGCGGCCGTGCGCCCCAGGCCGTAGGACTGGACCGCCAGGACTATGAGCGGGCCGGAAGGTCCCGCGCGGTCCGGATGAACCGCCAGGACGCTCGCGCCGGGCTTGGGCCGGCCGAGGCGCGTGCAGCCTTTCAGGTAAGGCAACTCCTCCGGATTGCGGATTGCGGATTGCGGATTGCGGATTGAACGGCCAGGCGCTGACGGCATGAAAAAATCGGTGGCGCCATAAAAGATGGGGTGGGCCTCGCCCTCGGGCGTAAGGCGGAGGACAAATCTTTCGGTCTCCTGGCCGATGTCGCGCGGGCCGACGAAGACCGGAAGGATCTCTTCCACGGGCGTGCCCGCGTAGCCGCCCGGGCCGAAACTCGCGTACCCGCCGATCATGAGGAGGCCCCCGCCCTCGCTGACGGCGGTCTTCAGGTTCTCCAGTTGCTTCGCGGAGAAGTAACTGCGGTCCAGGTCGCCGAGGAGAAAGACGTCGAACTTCCGCATGTCCTCGAGCGTCTGGGGAAACCCCGTGAGCGCGAGGTCGTTGCGGCTGCCCGACTGGAGGAACTCGCCCTTGCGGACCTGAACCAGGGCAGCCAACTCCACGTTGGGGTCCGTCTCCAGGACGCTTTTCAGGGGTTTGTACTCCGGGCGCACGACGCCTTCGACGTACAGCACGCGTATCTTGGGGTCGGTCACCAGGAGATACAGATCGCGCGTGTTGTTTTCGCTGCGGCGTTCGGCGGGGTCCGGCGGAATGCGCACCGTGTAGGTATGCCGGCCGGTGGTGGTCGGCGTGACGGTGAGCGTGATGCTCTGGCTGCCGGGCGTCCCGTCGAGGCGGAGCGGCTGGGCCGACAGCAGCGTGTCGCCCTCGCGCAACTGAACCTCGACGGATCGGTCAGCAAGGCCCACCGCTTCGACATCCACGGTGACGCGGGTGACGTTGTCCACGACGCTTTCCTCCGGAGCCCGGACGTTCTCGATGCTGATGTCCTGGTACCCGCTCTCTCGTGTCAGGTCCGTCCCCACGCCGACGGTATAAATCGGCGGCGGCCCGAGAGCCGTGATGTCCCGCACCACGTCGCCGCCGGCGTTGTGCAGGCCGTCGCTCAAGAGCACCAGGCCGCTCGTGTCGGCCCGGCGCGCGAGAGCCAGCACGTCCTTGACGGCCCGCGTGATGTTGGTGGCCTCGCCCTCGGGTTCAGGCCACTGGCCGGCTTCGACCGGCCGGGCTCGCGTGTCGAACGTGTAGAGTTGGACGTTGAACGCCGTCGCCAGCCGATCAAGGTATTCCCGGACCTGAGCGGCCGCCAGGGCCAGGCGGTGAGGCGTGTCGGGCCAATCGCTCACGGACATCGAACGCGAGGCGTCCACCAGCACCAGCAGGTCGGTCCGGTGCTCGACCCGTTCCTCGAAACTCAGCACCGGCTTGAAAACGAGGAGCACCAGCAGGAGGACGGCCAAGACGCGCATCGCCGACAACACGCCCATCGGCAACCGCCCCAGATACCGATACACGCGCAGATAGAAGAACAGGGTCCACGCGCTCGCGGCAAGGGCCAGAAGGACCATCAGGGCCAGTTGGAGGCGCGCCTCCTGGGTCTGCCCGGCCGCGACGGCCACTGGGAAAATCACGCCGGCCGAAATGAGCCCGACGAGAATTTGCCACCATGGCAACACGGGCTCCGGCACGGCCGACGGGCGGGCGCCGTCGCCCCCGGCAGGCCGTCGGTCCCGCATCCACCCCACCAAGGCGAGGACCGGCGGAACGAGGAGCAGGGGCAGAAACGACCACAGGCGGTTTCGCAGCACCCAATGGATGAGGAGCGCCCAGAAGACGACGGCCCCCGCCGACGCCAGCACCAGACCGGCCAGCGAGAGGCCGTCACCGTA
>JAPLMM010000133.1 GCA_026387035.1 Planctomycetota bacterium | reverse complement strand
CGTCGCCGGCCGCGCCGACGTCGTCAGGGCCCTGTGCGTCGCGAGAATGGAAGGCACGGACGCCTCGGGCGCCACGAAGCCTCTGGCGGCGTGGGCGGCAGAGTGGAAGGCCAGTGAAGACTCGGCGACGGCCTATGCCGGCCGCAGTCTGGCGTGGTGGGCCGACCGGCGGCAGGAGGGCGACGGGACGTGGATTCTGGTTTTCACCGGATTGACGCCGGCTCCTTTGCGTTCTATCATTGAAGGGTGGGTGGGCTTATCGCGGCCCGATGGCTCATAAGGAAGGACGCTCGGAGCGAGTGAAAGAACTGAAGAGCACCCGGCGGACCGTCGCCCGTGAGCGGGCGGTCCTCGTGGAAGTGACGTTGGCAGGCGACGCGGTCGGCCGGCAGGTGCACCGCGATCGGCTGGAGGAACTCGGCCGCCTGGCCGATGCCGCCGGCGCCGAAGTCGTGGCCACCGCCACGCAGCGGCGCCGGGGCGCTGATCCGAGCACGTACGTCGGCCAGGGGAAGGCCAAGGAACTGGGCGACCTCGCGCGCGAGCAGCGGGCCCACGTCATCATTTTCGACAATGATCTGTCGCCCGCCCAGGTGCGGAACCTCGAGGACGCCACCGAAACGAAGGTCATCGACCGGAGCGAACTGATTCTCGACATTTTTGCGTCGCGTGCGCGGACGAACGAGTCGCGGCTCCAGGTGGAACTCGCGCAACTCGAATACCAGTACCCGCGTCTGCGGCGGCTGTGGACGCACCTGTCGCGCATGGAGGCAGGCGTCGGGACGCGAGGCCCGGGCGAAACGCAGTTGGAAACCGACCGCCGGATCGTCCGCCGGCGCATCACGGAACTGAAGCGCCGCATCGGCGAGATTGACGCCCGCAAGGAACGCGAGGTCCGGTCGCGGTCCGCCATGCTGACGGTCGGCCTCGTCGGCTACACGAATGCCGGAAAATCCAGCCTCCTGAACGCCTTCACCGGTGCCGACGCTTACGTGGAGGACAAACTGTTTGCGACGCTGGACACGCGGACGCGGGCGTGGACCCTGCCGCACCGCCTGACGGCCCTGTTGTCCGATACGGTCGGGTTCATTCGCGATTTGCCGCACCACCTCATCGCGTCTTTCAAGGCCACGCTGGAAGAGGCGATCCACGCCGACTTGTTGTTGCACATCGTGGACGTTTCAACGGAGCATGCCCAGGCCGACGTGGAGGCCGTCCTGACCGTCCTCGCCGAAATCGGCTGCGCCGACAAGCCGCAGATCCTCGTACTGAACAAGGCGGATCTGGTTAAGGACCCGCTGCATCTGGATCTGGCGCATCGGGCGTTTCCGGGCGCCGTGGCGACGAGCGCCAAGACGGGCGAAGGCCTGGAGCACCTGGCCGGAATCGTGACGGAGCGGCTGGTCGGCCCCGAGAAAGAAATAACGGTCCGCGCGTCGCCCGAGGACGGGCGCCTTCTGGCCTGGATCGACCGCCACGCCGAGGTGATCGAGCGCAGCCTGGCCGATGGGGAACTGGTTCAGCGGATACGAATGCCTGAGCGACTTGTGGCGGAGATCCAGCGATTGGCGGAGCGCCGCGTGGAAGTGACGACCGACGAAGCAGGGACAGCGATGCGGAGCATCCGGAGAGACGAGGAGACGCCACGGTGACGGACAGCGTGCGCGGAAAAGAGAAGTGGCGGGCCGCCACCTTGGCGGCCGTGCTGGCGGCACTCCTGGGGCACGCGGCCTTGCCGGGTCGGGCCGCGCCTAAACCAGAGCCGGTGAAACCGGCGGAGCGCGAGACGGAAGAGGCCGGCGGCGACAAGGGGGAGCGGGTCGTCGTCCGGTCCAGGGAGCCGGGGGCCTGGGAGTTGCCGAGCAACTACCGCAACGCGGACGGCTCTTTCAACCAGCAGGCGATCGTCGCGCAGCAGAAGACGCGGCTGGACGAGGTGAACAAACGGTTGATGGCCAGGATGCGCCTGGTCGAGACGCCGCATTACCTCGTTTTCAGCGACGCGGACGATGCGATGACGGGCCTGTTCGTCAAGTGGTGCGAGGCGCTGTATTCGAACCTGTGCCGGCATTTTAGCATCGGCCCCAAAGAAAAGACCTGGGACGGAAAATGCATCCTGGTGGTCTTCAACTCCCGCGCAATGTTTCAGCAGTTTGCGAAAACCTTCGACGGCAACGACGCCAGCCGCGCGGGCGCCTACTTCGCGTGGGAATGCCGATCGCCCAACGAGCCGCAACTCGTCCACATCTGTATTCCATTGGATACGAGAGACCCCAAGCGGCTCCAGGAACTGTTTGCGCACGAGGGCACACACGCCTTCTTCCAATTGTATCGGCGGGTGGTGGACCTTCCGCTGTGGCTTCATGAAGGCTTGGCCGAGTTCATGACCGTCGTCAATGACAAGAGCCTGGCGGCCCAAAAGCAACAATGGTCGATGCGCATGGCCCGGGACGGAACTTCCATCCGGCAGATTCTGGAAGTCCCGTCGGGCCAAGGTTTTGCGTCGTACCCGGCGTATTCGGTTTCGTACACGCTGGTGGAATTCCTTCTGACGGCGGGCAAGTCGAAGTTCAAGAAGTTCATCGATCTGCTTAAGGACGGCAAGCCGCAGGAGGAGGCCCTCCAGGAGGCATACGGCTTCGGTCTGGCGGAACTGGAACGGCGCTGGTACGTCTTTGTGAAAGAGTACCTCCCCCAGCGCCGCTAGGCGCGTGTGTGTTTCTGATGAGCGAAACGCGGCTCCTTTTTTACGGTGACGGCCTCTCGCTGGCCGGTCTGGTGCTGGCGTCGGCGGGGGCCGTCGTCTTCTGGGCGCTCCTCATCCATTGGGTGCTGCGAAACCGCCTGTGGTCGTTTCTGCCCCTGCTCCTCGTTCCGCCGGTCCTCGCC
>JAPLMM010000132.1 GCA_026387035.1 Planctomycetota bacterium | reverse complement strand
CGACGGCCAAGACGCCTTGACACCACCGCCGGGCAGGTTAGAATCTTCTTCCGCAGCGTCCCCATAGCTCAAATGGATAGAGCGTTGGCCTCCGGAGCCAAAGGTTAGAGGTTCGACTCCTCTTGGGGACGCCACTGCAAGCCACGATCCGGCAGAGGGTTACGACTCTCTGCCGGATCTTTCTTTTGTGGAAAACCCCGGTTTGGGCCCCGTTGTGTCAGTTTTGTGTCAGTCGGACGGGCTTCCGGCAACTCCCCGACGAGCTCGCTCTGGACCTCTCGCGCCCTGGCCAGATCGTCCTCATGCACGCTGAGGTAGTACGTCTCGGTCGTCTGGATCTCGCTGTGGCCCGCGAGCTGCTGCACCACGTGGATCGGCAATCGCCGTGCCCAGTTCGTGATGCACGAGCGCCTCAGGTCATGAATCGTGTACGGCCCGACGCCCGCCCGCCGGCAGAGGGTCTTAAAGCGACGAAGCATGTTGTTCACGAGGTCCAGGCCCGTGCGCCACCGGCCTTCGGAAACCTGCCGGCGATAATACTCCCATCGCCCGTGCTCCATAAAAACATAGGGGCACCCCTCCGGGGCGACGGCCTGCCAAGCGGCGAGCAGGCTGACCGCCTGCTCCGGCAGGGGCACGGAGCGCATCTCGTGGTCCTTGGGTTGCCAGGGTTGGATCCAAGGACCTCCGGCTTTACGCGTCACATGAACTTGGCCCGGCTGGAACTCGACGTCCTTCCAGGTCAGGTTGGTGGCTTCCCGCAGCCGCAGGCCCGTGCTGTAGACCAGGACCAGGAACGCGCGCCACAGACCGTCCGGGGCCGCACGGAGGATCGTCTGGAATTCCGCCGGGCTACAGTAGGCGTTGCGCTGGCGTCCCACCTTGATTCTCGGGAGCGCGAGGCATGGATTTTGCCCCGGAGCGAGATAGCCCCTCACAATGGCCAAGTTGAAGAGGCGCTTCAACGTGCGGACCTCTCGGTTGGCCGACGAAGGGGAATGGCCCGTGGCCAACCGCGCGGCCCGAAACTGCTCCACCTCGCGGGTCGAGATTCTGTGGAGCGGCCGCTCCCAGCCCACGTGCTCGGCCAAGAGATCGATCGCCTTCAGGTGAAGGTTGAACGTGCTCCTGGCCAACTGGTCCTTCATGACCTCCGCGTGCACCGTCTTGTACTCCTTCAGCGTGATACCCGGGGGCGGATCCCCCTTTCCATTATGGACTTCGATCTGCTTACCCGCTACGAATTGCTCGGCCTCCTTTCTTGTCTCGAACGTCTTACCGTACCGCTTCCCATTCAGACCGAACCAACGCACCAGCCAGCGATGGGCTCGCCTCTTCGGCCAGTCGCTCTTGGGTAATGGCTGGCCTGATCGGTCTTTGGGAACCGGCCCACACCACCTTCGCCTTTAACCTCAAGCATCGCGGCGACATCGCCATGATCCAGGATTGCCTGCACCTGGACAGCGAGCAGGCAGGCTACCTTAACCGCCTGGAGGTCGGCTGGGCCGTCGCCAAACTCCAGGGCCGATGGTTCTTCCCGTTCTTGATCAAGTTGCCGCTGGTGCGGCTGAAAAAGGGAAGCGTGACCGACGCACACATCCGCCAGCGCTATCTCGCTGCGAGCGCGTTGGATAACGTGGCCGTGGATGGCAAGGCAGGGGATTCCTCGGCGATTTCCAGCCGAGAAGGAGATTCCGTGCCGATTCCGTCGAAAGACAGGGAGATTCCGGGGATTCCGCTGGAAGCAAAAGATGAAATATCAGATGAGGGGGAAGGGTGCGCAATTAGGCTCACAACGCAGGATAAGGGGTTTTTGGCAGACGTATGGAAACATCCAACGTCAACAATTACAGGTCATTATCATTCTTTAGGTCTCTCTCCTCGTCGGGGCACGGGGTGCCAAAGACTGCTTGTACGTCGCGGTCTTATCCTTTCCTGTCCGATTACTTTTGGACATTCGAGGATCAAGATACTGTCGCTGACGGAACTTGGGAAGGCCGCACTGGGCATCCATGAAGCGGACGCAGACAGGTTGGGCGGACCAGAACACAGGTACTGGAAGAAACGCCTGGCCGAGGACTTAAGGGCCCGTGGGTATGACGTGACGGAGGAGTACCCTCTGGGTGGCGGCAAGGCCGTTAACCTTGTGGCGACCCGGAGCGGCGAGCGTGTGGCCTTGGAGATCGAGACCGGCAAGTCGGACGTCTTGGCGAATGTAAAAAAGTGCCTCGGGGCGGGCTTGGACAAGGTCATCATCGTGGCAACCTCCCGCAAAACAGAGGAGGTCGCGAAGACCCTGGCGATCCAATACCCTCAGGTGGAGTGTGTCGCCGCTGGCAACGTTGTGAAAAC
>JAPLMM010000131.1 GCA_026387035.1 Planctomycetota bacterium | reverse complement strand
CTGTATGAGGATGTCCAGAAGCGCAAGGGGGAACTCCTGTTCCGCGCGCCGAACCTGCTGCGTTTCGAGTTTACCGACCGCCCGCGGGAGACCTTCGTCTTCGATGGGCGAATCCTCTACCACAAGAAGGACGCGACGAAGCAACTCATCATCTGGGAGATTCGCCGGCCCGAGGAGCCCGCCCTCGATTCGTTCGAACTCGGCAAGACGCCGTTCCCTATGCCGTTCGGCCAGAAGAAGGAAGCCGTCCTCAAAAACTTCGACGTCAGCCGCGACGCCGCCGAGGAATCTCACGACAAGGAAAAACGCGGCGTCCTCGTGTTGAAACCGAAGAAGGACACGCCGCTGGCCGAGACGTACACGGCCATCGCGCTGTGGGTGGACGCGAAGACGTTTCTGCCGACCCGGGCACGGCTGTGGGACACGAGCGAGAACATCACGACGATCGACTTTCACCGCATCGAGACCAACAAGAAGGTGGATGCGAAGACGTTCGCTCGCCCGGACATCCCGGAAGACTGGGAGATCGTGCACCACGCGAAGGAACCGGAGGCAGAGGCGCAAGGCGAGACGGAGCGGAAAGCACAATAGGCCCCGAAGGAAACCCGTCGCGGCGGGAAGGGATCACCGCAGGCGAAGGTAATCGTCCACCGAGAACCCGGCGTCTTTGAGGATGCGAACCGCCAGACCGCGGCCGATGTCGCACCCGGTGTGCGTGGGAACGGTAACGGACGCCCGGCGCCCCTCGTGCCAGAGGGTGAGGTGCCCTCCCTTCTGGCGGTCTTCCGAGAACCCTTGCGTCTTCAGGAATCGCACGAGTTCCCGAGCCGTGACCTGCGGCATGCGGCTCATTCGGGTACCCCGACGGTGAGTTCCTCGACGTGGACGAGGTTTTCGCTCTGAGGTATCGGCTCGGCGTGGGCGAGGAGGGCCGCCAGATGTTCCTCGATGGCCACACGGATGTTGCGTTTGGCCTCCTCGATGGTGCGACCGTTGCTGAAGCAGCCGGGAAGCGTGGGGCTGTACGCATAGTAGCCTTCGTCTTCCGGTTCCTTTTCGATCACGACCTGAAAGGAATAGTACTTCATCGCCCTGCCTCCTCGGAAAAGCACCACAGACAATTATACCACGAGTAGGGCGCGGTGCAAAAAATACTTTCTCTGAGCCTCACGCCTGCGTCGCGGCGCCCGGCGTTAGAAGGCCGAACAGCCCCTAGGTTGCCAACTGCCGGCGGATGGCCTCAGCCTGTTGCTTGAGAACCTCCGGGTCCGCCTGCTTGGCAGGCCAGCGGAAACCGAGGCCGTCCTCGGGCCAGCGCGGAATCAGATGAACGTGGACGTGGAGCACTTCCTGGCCCGAGCAGGGGCCGTTGTTCTGGAGGACGTTGATGCCTTCGGCGCGGACGGCCTTCTGGACCGCGGCCGCCAGCAACGGAATGTGGCGCGCCAGGTGCGCCGCCTCGTCGGCGGGCATCTGGTGGATCATCTCGTAGTGCGCCTTGGGGATGAGAAGCGTGTGGCCCGGCGAAATGGGCCCGATGTCCAGGAAGGCGAGACACAGGCCGTCCTCAAAAACCTTGGTGCAGGGGATTTCGCCTGTGACGATTTTGCAGAAGACGCACTCGGCCATCGGGAACTCTCCCGACCGCGTCGGCCAAAGAAAACGCGCGCCCCGTGGGACTCTGGTGCGCGGATTACTTCTTCTTGGCCTTTTCCTTCTTTTCCTTCTCTTTCTTCTCGACGAGTTCGAGGCGGCACAACTGGGTCGCGTCGCCGACGCGGAACCGCGCGAGTTTGACGATGCGGGTGTATCCACCCGGGCGCTGGGCGACGCGCGGCGCAATGTCCTCGAAGAGTTTCTTCACGAGCGCCTCGTTCTGGAGCCTGGAGGCCGCCCGTCGGCGGTCGGCCAGCGTGCCCCGCTTGGCCAACGTGATGAGCCGATCGACGAATCGGCGGGCTTCCTTGGCCTTCGGGATGGTGGTGGTGATGGCCTCGTGCTCCAGCAGAGCCGCGGCCAGGCTCCTGAAGAGCGCGGTGCGATGGCTGCCGGTCCGGCCGAGTTTCTTTCCCTGCTTCAGGTGCCGCATCAGGCGCTTCCTCCGCCGCCACCGGCCGTCACACCCTCCAGGTCCATGCCGATCGAGAGGCCGAGGTCGGCCAGTTTCCGTTTGATCTCGCGCAGGCTGGTCTTGCCGAACGACCGGAGGTTCAAGAGGTCCTCCTCGCTGAGGCGGACCAGTTGGCCGACGGTCATGATGTTTTCGGCCTCGAGGCAATTGGCGGCCCGGATCGAGAGTTCCAGGGACGAGATGGGCATGGCGAGTTTGCGTTCGAGTTCCGAGACGTATTCCTCGGTACCGGCCGCTTCCTCGGCCACCGGGACCACCTCGGCGCCCAATTCTTCGCCGGGCTGGAAGTACTCGACGAACGGGTTGAGGTGCTTGCGCATGATCTTGGCCGCCTCGACCAGCGCCATCTCCGGCGTCACGGTGCCGTTCGTCCATATCTCCATGACAAGGCGGTCGTAGTTCGTCCGCTGGCCGACACGCGTATCCTCCGTGCGATACCGCACGCGTACGACGGGTGAATAGAGGCTGTCGACGGGAATGTAGCCGATTTCCTGCTCTTCGGGGGTGTTCTGCTCGGCGGCGACGTATCCCCTGCCCTTGGCGATGCGCAATTCGAGACGGAAGTCAACGTCCTTCGACAGGGTCGCCAGGAGATGGTTCTTGTTGATGATCTCGACGTTCGGGTCGGTCTGAATCTTGGCGGCGGTCACCGGACCGGCCTTCGCGGCCGCCAGGGTGACGATGCGGGGCTCGTCGCCCTCGAGGCGCACGACCAGGCCCTTGACGTTCAGAATGATGTCGGTGACGTCTTCGATGACGCCTTCGATGCTCGAGAACTCGTGCAGGACGCCCTCCATTTTGACGCCGGTGACGGCCGCCCCCTCGAGGCTCGAGAGGAGGATCCTCCGGAGGCTGTTGCCGATCGTCACGCCGAAGCCGCGCTCAAACGGCTCGGCGACGAACCGCCCATACGTCTCCGCCATGGTGGCGGCGTCCGCAACCACACGCGTGGGGAGTTCGAGGCCCTTCCATCTGATCCGCATCACGGGTTTGCCTCCTGCCTATGGTTAACGGCTGCAGAACTCGACGATCAGGTTTTCATTCACCTGGAACGAAATCTCGTCACGGGCCGGCAACGCCTTGACGCGCCCGCGGAAATGCTCCGGGTCGGACTCGATCCACTGGGGAACCATGCGGCCCTGGTCTTCGCTGGTCCAGGCGCGGACGAGTTCCCGACTGGCCTTGCGATCGCGAATTTCGATCTCGTCGCCGACCTCGACCTTCAGGCTGGAGATGTTGGCCATCCGGCCGTTCAGGAGCACGTGGCCGTGCAGCACGGTCTGGCGTGCCGCCCGCCGGCTCGGCGCGAAGCCCATCCGATAGACGACGTTGTCCAGCCGTCGCTCCATCAGGATCAGGAGCCGCTCGCCGGTCGAACCCTTGGTGCGCGACGCCTCGGCGAAGAACCGCCGGAACTGGCGCTCCAGGACGCCGTAGTACCAGCGCAGTTTCTGCTTCTCGCGGAGGCGCAGGCCGTACTCGGTCGGCCGCCGGCGCCGCCAGAAATGCATGCCGGGCGGCTTGTTGCGCCACTGCTTCTCGATGGCGCACTTGGCGCTTTCGCATCGCACGCCCTTCAGGTAGAGTTTCATCCCTGCGCGGCGGCAACGGCGACAAACAGGACCCGTATATCGTGCCATCTCGTTCCCTCGTTTTCCCAGCCGGCCGCTTCAGACGCGCCGGCGCTTGCGTGGCCGGCAACCGTTGTGCGGAATCGGGGTCACGTCCTCGATGGCGGTCACTTTCAGCCCCGCCGCCTGAAGCGCCGTAATGGCCGATTCCCGGCCGCTGCCCGGACCCTTGACCCGGACCTCGACTTCCCGCATGCCCATCTTGATCGCCTTGTCGGCGCACGCCTCGGCGGCCCGCTGGGCCGCGAACGGCGTGGACTTCCGACTGCCCTTGAACCCGATCGTGCCGGCGCTGTCCTGGCACAGGACGTTCCCGGCCGGGTCCGTGATCGTCACGATCGTGTTGTTGAAGGTGGCTTTGACGTGCGCGACGCCTTTGGCCACGCTCCTGCGTACTTTTTTTTTCTTCGCCATCGTCTCTCCCTGCTGTTTCGCGCCTCGCGCCGTTCGCCGTTCAATCCGCAAAATCCGCGCTCGCCTTTCGGCTCGCGGCTAACCGTGAGGATGTGCGATATTGCTGCTTCTTTCCGCGTTCCGCCCTTCGACCTTGCTCAGGGCGGCCCGAGCATGGTCGAGGGGCCGCGTTGGCTTTAGTGCAGTTCCTTAACGCCCTTCTTGCCGGCCACGGTCTTGCGAGGGCCTTTGCGCGTGCGGGCATTGGTCCGCGTCCGCTGGCCGCGAACCGGCAGGCCCCGCCGGTGGCGAACGCCGCGATAGCAACTGATGTCCCGCAGGCGAGCGATGTTCTGCATCACCTGGCGTCTCAGCGCGCCCTCGACGACGAAACTGCGGTCGATCACCGTGGCGACTCGGCCGACTTCGTCTTCCGTCAGGTCCCGGGCCCGCCCGTTCGGGTCGATTTGGGCCTCCTTGCAGATCTGGAAGGCCGACCGCCGCCCGATGCCGTAGATATACGTCAGGGCCACCCACGTGGACTTTTCGCCCGGCACGTCGACACCCGCGATACGGGGCATACGCTACCTCCTCGCCTTCGCTTTGCCTCGCTGGCGCTGCTTGTGCCGCGGATTCGTGCAGATGACGCGCACGACGCCGCGACGCTTGATGATCCGGCAATTCTCACAGATTCTTTTGACGCTCGTCCGAACTTTCATCGCCTTAGCGCCTCTCCTTAACCGGCCTACCTCAGCCCGACCGGTACACGATCCGACCCCGCGAGAGGTCGTAGGGCGACAGTTCCACCGTCACGGTGTCGCCCGGCAGGATCCGGATAAAATGCATCCGCATCCGCCCCGACACGTGCGCGAGCACCTTGTGTCCGTTCTCCAACTCGACACGGAACACGGCGTTCGGCAACGCCTCGGTCACCTTTCCTTCCATTCGGATGACGTCCTTCGCCATCGCTCGGACTCATCCTTTCCCTTGGTCCGTCAATCGCGTCAAGGGCTCCGCACCCTCTCGACGGATCACAAACGTATCTTCAAAATGGGCCGACGGCTGACCGTCGCAGGTCACCACCGTCCACCCGTCTTCCTCCTCCCGCACCTCGCGCCCGCCGAGGTTCACCATCGGCTCGACCGCCACGGTCATGCCCTCGATGAGGAGCCAATCATTCTTCAGCAGGTCGCGGCTCACGAAGTTGGGCACCTTGGGCTCTTCCCACATTTTTCGGCCGATCCCGTGGCCGACGTAATCGGTCACCACGGAGAAGCCCGCCCCGCGGACCAGGGCCTCTATCCGCCCGGCCACCGCCGACCACAGCACGCCGGCCCGCGCTTCGCGGCAGACGATTTCGAGCGCCTCGGCCGTCACCTCCAGCAGCCGCCGGACACGCGCGGGCACCTTGCCGACAGCAAACGTTCGAGCGGCATCGGCGCACCAGCCGTCCTGCTCCACGCCGAAGTCGATCGACACGATGTCGCCTTCGGCGATCCGGCGCGGGCCGGGAATCCCGTGCACCAGTTCCTCGTTCAGAGAAACGCAGATGTTGCCGGGATATTTGCGTCCGCCTCGCGGATGCGGCTGGCCGAGAAAAAGGCTCCTCGCCCCATGGTCGCGCGCCAGGCGAGCGGCCTCGGCATCGAGTTCGGCCGTCGTGACGCCAGGCCGCCCCATCTCCTCGAGCCGCGCCAGCACCAGCGCCACCGTCCGTCCGGCCCGACGCATCTTTTCAATCGCTGCCGGGCTCTTCGGACAGATTGCCATGGCCGACACGCGTCAGGCCCCCTCGACCTTCTTCAGTTGTTCAAAGAGCCTTTCCCTGACCTCGTCAGGGGTCCCCTCGCCGCCGACCCGCACCAAGAGTCCGCGGCCTTCGTAGTAGTCCACCAGCGGCGCCGTCTGGCGCTCGTAGGTGGCGAGTCGCTTGCGCACCGTTTCCGGTGCGTCGTCGTCTCGCTGCACCAGCGCCGCCCCGCACGTGTCGCACCGGTTGTCGCTTCGCGGCGGCATATGCACCAAATGGTACGTCCGCCCGCACTCCGGGCAAACGCGCCGCCCGCCCATCCGCTCGACGATCACCTCGCCATCGAGCGTGAGGCAAACGACGGCGTCCAGTTTCGTCTTCGACGCCCCGAGCGCTTCGTCGAGCGCCCGGGCCTGGCCCTCCGTCCGCGGAAACCCGTCGAGGACCCACCCGCCGGCGCAATCCTTCTCGCGCAAACGGGACGTCACCGCCTCGGTTGTCAACTGGTCCGGCACCAGTCGGCCGGAATCCACGTACGACTTTATCTGCCGGCCGAGCGGAGAGGCGCGGCCGATCTCGGCACGGAAGATATCGCCGCTCGACACATGCGGCACGGCATAACGGGCGGCCACGGCTTTCGCCTGCGTTCCTTTGCCGGCCCCCGGGGGACCCAAGAACACGAGTCGCACGATTGCGTTCCCCTTCGCGGGCGGCTACCCGCGGCGTCCCCGGACCCGGCCCTCCGCTAAGAAGCCTTCGTAGTGTCGCATGATCAGGTGCGACTCAACCCGCTGCACGAGGTCCAGCGCCACGCTGACGATGATCAGAAGGCCCGTGCCTCCCAGAAAGCCCGTCATGACCATGCTGACGTTGGTCAGGCTGCTGACGACCATCGGGAGGATGGCGACGACGGCCAGGAAGCCCGCGCCGACGTAGGTGATGCGGTTCATAACGCGTTCCAGGTACTCGGCCGTCCGCCGGCCGGGGCGCATCCCGGGAATAAACGAACCCCAATCGCGCAGGTTGTCGGCCATTTCGCGGGGCTGGAACTGGATCGCCGTCCAGAAGTAGCAGAACAGGTAGATCATCGCGATGTAGATCAGCAGGTGCGTCTCGCTGCCGTAGGTAAACAGGTTCCGCAACTCGACGGTGAGGGCGGCGAACGGCGTGCTCGCGGTCGCGTTCGCGACCATGTCGAACAGGTACATCGGCAGATAAAGAAGGCTGGATGCGAAGATGACGGGGATGACGCCCGCCTGGTTGACGCGCAGGGGGAGGTACTGGCGCTGGCCGCCGTACACTCGCCGGCCTCGCGTGTGCTTGGCTTGCTGGATCGGAATGCGCCGCTGCGCCTGGGTAATCAGGATCACTCCGACGATCACGCCCACGAACATCACGATGACGAGCAAGACCGTCTCGATGCCGATTTTCTCCGCCGCCTGAAAACTCATGAACTCAAACTGGGCGTTGTCCCACAAGTACGCAGCCACGGCGGGAAGGCGGTCCACGATGCCGGCCATGATGATGAGGCTGATGCCGTTGCCGATCCCGAACTCGTCCACCAGTTCCCCGAGCCACATCAGGAAAACCGTCCCGGCCGTCATCGCGGTCACCGAGACGAGGTAGTACATGAAGGGCCTGACGTCGCCTCGCCACCCGCCTTCGCCGAAAGGCTTCATGTTCACGACGAACGAGGCCTGGACGACGCACAGAAGCACCGTCAGGTAGCGGGTGTACTCGTTGATTTTGCGGCGTCCGGTTTCTCCTTCCTTCGCCAGACGTTCCAGCGACGGGACCGCCTGCGTCAGCAACTGAAGGATGATCGAGGCGCTGATGTACGGCATGATGCCGAGCGCAAAGAGGAACGGCTGGAACGTGCCGCCCGTGATCCGCGCGATGAAGTTCAGGTAGTCGCGGAGCCCGCCGCCCGCCGTTCCTTCCGCCGATTCTTTCGATGCCAGCAGTTGCCCCAGGTATCCCGCGTCCGTCCCGGGAATCGGGACGTACGTCCCCAGGCGGAACAAGGCGACGATGAGCAGCGTGAAGAGCAGTTTCCTCCGCAGTTCCGGAATCTTGAAGACGTTGATAAGGGACCGAATCACGTTTCGATCACCTCCGCCTGGCCGCCCGCCTCGATGATTTTGCTGGCCGCCGATTCACTGAACGCATGCGCCCGAACCGTCAGCGCCTTCTTCAACTCGCCCCGCCCCAGCACTTTGAGCCGATAAAGGCGGCCCTGAATGAATCCCGCTTCCCGCAGTTCATTCGGCCCGACGCTGTCGCCCTTGCGGAAATGGTTCAGGTCCTCGATGTTCACCACGTGCACCGGCGTGGCAAAGCGGGCGTTGGAGAACCCGACCTTCGGCAAGCGGCGGAACAGAGGCATCTGGCCGCCTTCGTACGTCGCCCGCCGGTGGTATCCCGCGCGCGCCTTGGCGCCCTTGTGGCCCCGTCCGCTCGTCTTGCCGAGGCCCGAGCCGATGCCTCGCCCGATGCGCTTGCGGGCCGGATGGGCCTTCGCGTGTTTTTTGACGTCCGTCAGGTTCACGTCGCCTGTCCTTTGCCCGCCTCGGTTCCCGCCACGGCACCGCCCTTTTCAGGCCGGCGCGCGGTCTGTTCGCTCGGCATGAGTTCCTCCACCGGGACGCCCCGAAGGCGCGCTACTTCCTTCACGTCCTTTAGTTGTTCGAGGGCGTTGAGAGCGGCTTTGACGAGGTTCACGGGGTTGGTGCTCCCGAGCGATTTCGTAAGGATATTGCGGATGCCGACCATCTGGCAGACGGCCCGCACGCCCCCGCCCGCAATCACGCCCGTCCCGGGTCCTGCCGGCCGCATGTACACCCGTGCCGCGCCGAACCGTCCGATGACCTCGTGCGGGATCGTGTCGCCCGTCAGAGGAATCCGCCTGAGGTTCTTCTTCGCCTCCGCGATGCTCTTTTCGACGGCGGGCGGCACCTCATTCGCCTTGCCGTACCCCACGCCGACACGCCCGCGCCGGTCGCCCACGACCGACAGCGCGCTGAAACTGAAACGCCGGCCGCCCTTCACGACCTTCGCCGACCGGTTGATCGCGACGACGTTTTCCTGCAATTCGCCGGTCTCGCCGAAAAAGTTGTCCTGCTCGGTTGCCACGCGCCTTGTTCCTCCAAGCCCGCCGGGGGCTAGAATTGAAGCCCGCCTTTTCTTGCGGCTTCGGCCAATGCCTTCACGCGTCCGTGGTACTTGCGCCCCCCTCGGTCGAAGCACACCGCCGTGATGCCGGCCTTCTTGGCCTGCTCGGCCAGCAGCGTGCCCACCTGGGTGGCGGCATCGCGGTTGCTCGTGCTCTTGAGGTTCCCTTTCAGCGGCTCGCTGAGCGTACTGACCGTGAGGAGCGATCGCCCCGCCACATCATCGATCACCTGGGCGTAAATGTGCTTCACGCTTCGATACACGCACAGGCGCGGACGCGCAGGGGTCCCGAACACTTTCTTGCGGACGCGACGGTGGCGCCGTTGCACGCCCGCTCGCCTTTTCAGTACATTCGCCATTGCCTTTACGCCCCTGCCGTGCCCGTGACGAACGTCTTGCCGGCCTTGCGCCGGATCTGTTCGCCCGCGTACCGGAAACCCTTGCCCTGATACGGCTCCGGCGGCCGCACGTGCCGAACCTCGGCGGCGAACTCGCCGACGAGTTGCTTGTCGCAGCCGCGGATTGTCATCTTCGCCGGAATGTCGTTGCCGCGAGTGCTGGGCGTATCGATGACGACCTCGAGCCCCGCGGGAACCATTTTCTCGGCCGGCTTTGCGAACCCACAGCTCAGCAGCAACTTTTGGCCCTGCAAGGCGAGCGAAAAGCCCGTCCCATACAGTTCCAGGCGCTCCTCATATCCTTTCGTCACACCTTCCACCATGTTGGCGATGATCGCCCGCGTCAGGCCGTGCAGCGCCCGGTGGCGACGCTGGTCACTCGGCCTCTTGACCGTGACCAGGCGCGGACCTTCGTCGAAGGCCACCTGCATCTCGCGGTGGAACGTCCAGGCGAGTTTGCCTTTCGGCCCCTCGACCTCGACGGTGCTGCCCTTGACGGCCACTTTGACCTTCTCGGGCACCGGAACCGGTTTGTTGCCTACTCGGGACATCCTGTCCTCTTCGCCTCGCGTTCTCGTGCCGTCACCAGATCGTGCAAAGCAACTCGCCGCCCACGTGCATCCGCCGGGCCTGCCGGTCGCTGACGATGCCTTCGGGCGTCGAGTAGATCGCCACGCCCAGACCGCCCAGGACCACAGAGATCTCGTCCGTCTTCTTATAGACGCGCAGGCTCGGTTTGCTCTCACGCTTCAGGTGTGTGACGATCTTTTCCCCGTCGGGCCCGTACTTCAGGTGGACCCGGAGCACGCCTTGCTTGCCGTCGCTGATCTCATCCACGTCGCGAATGTACCCCTCGGCCCGCAGGACCTGGAGGATACCCCGGCACGTCTTGGAGGCCGGGATATCGACGTGGCTCTTGCGCCGCCCAAGGGCGTTGCGAATTCGCGTCAGCATGTCGGCGATGGGATCGTTGGTCATCGCCTTCGAGTCTCCTTCTTCGGTTACCAGGACGCTTTCCGGACACCCGGAATCAGTCCCTGCAAGGCGAGGTTCCGGAAACAGATGCGGCAGACGGAGAACTTGCGGTAGACGGATCGTCGCCGCCCGCACAGTTCACAGCGTCGAACTCGCCGCGTGCTGAATTTCGGTTCCCGCTTCGCTCGGTTTCGTTGCGCTTTGGTCGTCATCGACTCTCCGCCGTCAGGCACCCTCTCGCCGGAACGGGAACCCGAAGCCTTCCAGCAGCACGCGCGATTCCTCATCCGACCGGCTGTTCCGAATGCAGATCGTGATGTTCATCCCCTGCTGGTACTGGACGTCGGCCACCCGGACTTCCGGAAAAACCAGTTGCTCGTTGACGCCCATCGAATAGTTGCCGCGACCGTCGAACGCCGACGGATCCAGCCCGCGGAAGTCGCGGACTCGCGGAATCGCCAGGTTGATCAGGCGATCCAGAAACTCGTACATCCGCTTGCCGCGCAGCGTCACCATCGCGCCGCACACGTTGCCTTCGCGAAGGTGAAAATTCGCGATGCTTCGCTTCGCCTTCGTCAGCACGGGCTTCTGCCCCGTGATCGCCGCCAGGTCCTTGGCGGCCGCCTCGATCCGTTTCGGTTCGTCGCGGCTCTTGCCCAGTCCCATCGAGACCACGATCTTTTCCAGCCGGGGCAGGCTGAGCACGTTCCGGCGCCCCAGTTTCTCCTGGAGCATCGGGACGACCGTATCGCGATAATTGTCCAGCAGTCGCGCCATGTCCGCTTAGATTTCTCCGATGTCCTGGCCGCACTGGCGGCACACGCGGAACTTCTTGCCCGCCTCATCGCGGCGGAACCCGACCCGCGTCGCCTTGCTGCATTTCGGGCAAACCGGCAGCAGGTTCGACAACCGGATCGGCGCCTCGATTTCCAACCGGCCTCCCTGCGGATTCTTCCGCGAACGCTTGAGGTGCCTATACACCCGGTTGACGCCCTCGACGATCGCGCGGTCCTTTCGGGGCTCGACGCGCAGCACCCGCCCGCGGACGCCCTTGTCGTCGCCCGCGACCACCTCCACCGTATCGTCACGCCGAATATGCACCCCGCCGCTCACTTCCTCTCAGACCACCTCGCTCGCGAGCGAGACGATCCGCATGTACCGTTTCTCACGCAACTCCCGCGCCACGGCCCCGAAGATCCGCGTCCCGCGGGGAGTCCCTTCCTTGTCAATCAGCACCACGGCGTTGCCGTCGAACCGCACGAACGAGCCGTCCGGCCGGCGCGTCGGGTACTTCGTCCGGACGACGACGCAGCGAACGACCTCGCCGTGCTTGGCCTCGCCGCTCGGCAGGGCCTTCTGGACCGACGCGATGACAATGTCCCCGATGCCGGCCACGGGACGCGTGAAGGCCCCTCGCCGGGTCGAGCCGCCCAGCACCCGGATCACGCGAACGGTTCGCGCGCCCGTGTTGTCCGCCACGTCCACGATGGAACGCATCTGAATCATTGAACCGCTTCCCCGGCCTGCTGCGCCTCTTGTTCGAAAGCCTTGGGGTGCATCTCGGCGCTCAGGCCGGCTTCCGGATTCCGCTCAATCACGCGCACCAGCCGCCACCGTTTCGTCCGCGACATCGGCCGGCACTCCACTACCTCCACCGTGTCGCCGACGTGGGCCTCGCCAACCTCATCGTGGGCGTGCACCTTGCGGTCGCGGCGAACCATCTTCCCGTACTTCGGGTGCGGAAATCGCTGGGACACCCGGACCGTGATCGTTTTGGAGGACCGATCGCTGACCACCACGCCCTGCATTCGACGCTGGTTGCTCTGCGGTCGGTTCATTGTGCCGCTTGCTCCTCACCCGCGGCGGCGTGTTCGGCCAAGCGGGCCAATTCCCGGCCCCGCAGGACCGTGCGCATCCGGGCGATGTCCCGCCGAGCCTTCCCGAGTTCGCTCGGCACCTGAAGTTCTTCCGTTTCGGCCTGCGTCCGCAGGTCGAAGACTCGCCGCTCCAGCGCCTCCAGTTCCTGGTGGATTTGCTCGTCCGACATTTCGCGTATTTCTTTCGCCTTCATGCTCGCCTCTCGTGGACTCGCGCCGGCGCCCCACTCACCGTTGGCGGTGACGGTACACCAGGCGGGTCCGAATCGGCATCTTGTGGGCCACGCGCCGAAGGGCCTGCTTCGCCAGAGCCTCGGTCACCCCGCCCAGTTCAAACAGGACCCGCCCCGGCAGGACGACGGCGGCCCAGTAGGCCGGCTCGGCTTTGCCCTTGCCCATTCGTGTTTCCAGCGGCTTGGCGCTGATGGGCTTGTCCGGGAACACGCGCACCCACAGTTTCCCTTCGCGGTGCAGGAAGTGGGTGGCGGCGACGCGGCCGGCCTCGATCTGCTGCGCGCTCAGCCAGCACTGTTCCATCGCCTGAAGACCGTACTCCCCGAACGCCACGTAATTGCCCCGCCCCGCCTTGCCGCGCATCCGTCCGCGCTGACTCTTGCGGTGCCGGACGCGTCTAGGCATCATCGCCATCGCCGGCCTCCTTCGGAGTCTGCGCGTATTCGCCCAGATACACCCAGGCCTTCACGCCGGTCACACCGTACGTGCAATGCGCCTGGGCAAACCCGTAATCAATGTGAGCCCGAAGCGTGTGCAGGGGGATGCTGCCGCGGCTCGTGACTTCGGAGCGGCTCATTTCCGCGCCGCCCAGACGCCCCGCACAGCGGATCTTGACGCCGAGCGCCCCGGCCGCCATCGTCGTGTCCACCGCCTGCTTCATCGTCCGGCGGAACGCCGCACGTTTCTCCAGTTGCTGCGCCACGTTTTCCGCCACCAACTGGGCGCTCAGTTCCGCTTTCACCACCTCGACGATGCTGACCGTGATGCGCCGGCCCGTCAGGTCCTCCAGTTGCTCCCGCAGGCGGTCCACCTCGGCACCCTTACGGCCGATGATCAGGCCCGGCCGGGCCGAATGCAGGATCACTTTCACTTCTTCCCGGGTCCGCTCGATCTCGATCTTGGAGATGGCGGCGAACCCGTAGTTTTTCTTGATGAACCGGCGGATCTTCTCGTCCTCGACGAGCAGCGGACCATATGTCCGCTTCGGCGCGTACCAGCGGCTCCGCCAGGATTCGGTGATCCCGATGCGAAAACCGGTCGGATGAACTTTCTGTCCCATAGGGCAAACCTTGCCTTCGCCGTCTCAGGCCTTGCGTTCTTCCAGTTCCACGACGAGGTGGCACGTCGGCCGCCTCAGCACATCCGCCGACCCGCGGGCGCGCGGCATCACGCGTTTGTAGACCGGGCCCTGCTCCGCCCGCGCCTCCAGCACATAAAGCGCCTCCAGGTCCGCCTCCCGCTCGTCCGCGTTGGCCATCGCGCTGCGGACCACCTTCGCCACCAACTTCGCCGCACGCTGCCGGCTCAGGTCCAGCACCTGGAGCGCTTCCTCCAGGTCCATACCCCGGATCATCTCCATCACCAGTCCCGCTTTGCGGGCGCTCATCCGGGCGAATCGGTGGCTCGCTGGATATCCCATCGCGACTATCCCTTACGCGCCTGACGGCGCCCTATAGGCGGGTGGCCGACAAGGCTTCACCTACTTCTTCGGAGGCGGCGCCTTCGGCGCCGGACCGGCCGGTTTGACCCCCGCCGCCGGCGCCGCCGCGCCGGGCGCCGCGCCCGACGCCGCCGCTGCGGCGGCCATAGCGGCTCGCTTGCCGCTGTGCCCACGGAACGTCCGCGTCGGCGAAAACTCGCCCAACTTGTGCCCCACCATGTCCTCCGTCACGAACACCCGCAGGTGCGTCCGCCCGTTATGCACCAGAAAAGTATGGCCGACGAATTCCGGAACGATCGTGCATGCACGGGCCCACGTCTTGATGGGCTCGCGGGCGCCCAGGTCTTCCATGCGCTGGACCTTCCGCAGCAGTTTCACATCGACGAAAGGACCTTTTTTGGTCGAACGTCCCATCGCTCAGGAGTTCCTTACTTCGGGATCTTTGCTTCCCCGTAGCGCCGGCCGATCCGGCGGCGAATAATATGGGCATTGGTCGGTTTTCGGCGACGGCGCGTCTTGCCGCCCTTCGCCAGCACGCCCGTCGGCGAGACCGGATCCCGGCCGCCCGACCGCCGGCCTTCCCCACCGCCCATCGGATGGTCCACCGGGTTCATCGCCGACCCGCGGTTATGTGACCGGCGACCCTTGTGGCGCGTCCGCCCGGCTTTGCCGACGCGGATTCTGTTGTGTTCGCTATTGCCGATCGGACCGATGGTGGCGCGGCAACGGATGTTGATGCGGCGCATTTCGCCGCTCGGCAGGATGATGTACGCCCAGTCGCCCTCTTTCGCGCTCAGGGTGGCCGACCGGCCGGCCGACCGCACCAGTTTTCCGCCCTCGCCGGGCGCCATCTCGATGTTGTGCACCGGCAGCCCCGCCGGGATGTTCGCCAGCGGCATGCAGTTGCCGGTGTGCGGCTCCACACGTTCGCCGCTTTCCACTTTCTGTCCGATCTGGAGGCCTTCCGGGGCGAGGATGTACCGCTTTTCGCCGTCGGAGTAATGAATCAATGCGATGCGGGCGCTGCGGTTCGGGTCGTACTCGATGGCCGCCACCTTGCCCGCCACGCCGTCCTTGTCCCGACGGAAATCCACGATGCGGTAGAGCCGGCGATGGCCACCGCCCCGGAACCGGGCCGTCGTCACGCCCTGGTTGTTCCGGCCTCCGCTGCGCACGATCCGAACCGTCAGACCCTGCTCCGGACGCTTCTTCGTAAGGTCCGAGAAGTCCTGGACGCTCGAGCAGCGACGTCCAGCGCTCGTCGGCTTATATTGCTTGATAGCCATTCAGGTCAATCCTTCCGGCGTCGCCGAACGTTTCGGCGACCCCTAGAACAGGTCAATGCGATCGTCCGGGTGCAGCGTCACGACGGCCTTCTTCATGCCGGCCGTCCGGCCATGCGTATAGCGATAGCGGCGCTGCTTGCCCTGCCGTTTCATCGTCCGCACCTTCTCGACCCGCACTTCGTAGATTTTCTCGACCGCTTCGCGAATCTGCTGCTTGTTCGCGCGCCCGTGCACCTCGAACGCGTACTGGTTAAGCGTCTCGTTCTGGGTCGTCCCCTTTTCGGTGATGAGCGGCTTAATTACAACCTGGTAGGGGTCCATCAGTTCTTCCTCGACCCCAAGAGGGCCTCGAACGCCGGCCGGGTGAACACGACGCACTTCGGCCAGAGCACATCGTAGGCGTTCAGGTCCGCCACCGGCCTGACGCGTACCCGCGCCAGATTTCTCGCCGATTTCCAGAGCACGCCGGCATCGGCCGGCAGCGCCAGCAGGCACGTCCGATCCACCCCCATGGCCGCCAGCGCCCGCGCCACCTCGCGCGTCTTGGGCTTCTCCAGGTTCAGGCCGTCCAGCACGAGCACCTCGGCGTCCAGCATCCGGGCCAGGAGGGCCGAATCCAGCGCCCGCCGGCGCATTTTCTTCGGCATCGACAGCGAGAAATCTCGCGGCCGCTTCGCGAACGCATGACCGCCGCCCCGACGGATCGGGTTGGCGCGGGGACCCATTCGTGCGCGGCCGGTGTGTTTCTGGGCGTAAAGTTTCTTCGTCGAGTAGGCGATTTCGCCTCGGCTCTTGGTCTTGACGGACCCGACGCGTTGATTCGCCTCGTGGCGCCGCACGGCCAGACGCAGAAGGTCCATGTGGACCTCACCTCCGAACCAGGCCTCATCGACCTGGATGCGGTCTCCACGGCTTCCGTCCGGGTTGTATACCGCGACCTCGATCATGGCCTCTCGCGTTTCCAATCGCTTCACTTCTTCACCACGCCGACCTTCCTGGCGCTGCGGACGAACACATACCCGTTGCTCGGGCCAGGCACGCTGCCCCGGACGACGATCAGGTTCGCTTCGGCATCCACTCGCACGACCGCCAGGCGTTCGGCGGTCTGGCGGACATGGCCCATGTGACCGGCCATGCGCTTCCCCTTTCGGACGCCGCGGCCCGGAATGCCGGCACCCTCGCCGATGCTGCCCGAGGAACGGTGCTTCCGCTCCGTGCCGTGGCTGCCCGGCTGGCCGCCGAAACTGTGCCGCTTCATCACGCCCGCGAACCCGCGGCCTTTCGTCACGCCGACCACGTCCACCAACTTGACGTCCTCGAAGACCGCGACGGTCACCGAACCGCCCGCTTCATAGGCCGAGAGGTCGTCCGTGCGGTACTCGCGGACGAATCGCTTCGGCGTCGCGCCCGCCTTCTTGGCATGGCCGGACTCGGCCTGCGTCGCCCGGCGAGCCGCCTTCTCCTCAAAGCCCATCTGGACGGCATTGTATCCGTCCGTCTCGACGGTCTTGATCTGGAGCACCTGGCACGGGCCCGCTTCGATGACCGTGACCGGGACGTACCGGCCCTGGTCGTCGTACACGTTGGTCATGCCGACCTTTTTTCCCAGGATGGCTGGCATCCGGCTACGCCTTAATCTTGATATAAACGCCCGCCGGCATGTTCAACTTATTGAGGGCGTCGACCGTCTTGGTGGTCGGCTCTTCAATGTCGATCAGCCGCTTGTGCGTTCGAATCTCAAACTGTTCGCGGCTCTTCTTGTCAATGTGGGGCGAGCGGAGCACCGTGTACCGCTCGATGCGCGTCGGCAGCGGGATCGGGCCCTTGACGCGCGCGCCCGTGCGTTTGCTCGTTTCGACGATCTCGGCCGCGCTCTGATCCAGAACGCGGTGATCGTACGCCTCCATGCGAATTCGGATCCGGTCGCCAGCCATTCGGCCCCTCGAGTCGCTCAAGGCCCCATATCGAAAGACAATACATCCTCCCCGCCCGATCTCGCGCTCCGAAAACCGCGCGGGTCGCCGAAGGACGCATTGGTCACCGGCTCACGCAGAGCCGGTGTCTTTTTAAAGTGTCGAGACCGTGCAGTGTAGCAATGCAGCATGGCCTGTCAACCTATTTTTGGCGAAAAAACGCCCTTCGGGCCCCGCCCCGGCCCCCTCAGGCCAAGACCTCCCTGGCCACCTCATCCGGGACGACGGCATAGCGTTCGGGTTCCATCGAATACGTCGCCCGCCCCTGGGTAAGGCTCCGAATCACCGTCGCGTAGCCGAACATGGCCGCCAGGGGCACCGTGGCCGTGATCACTCGTGCCAGGCCCCTCAGGTGCGTGTCCTGGATCTCCGCCCGCCGGGCCATCAGATCGGCCGTAATATCCCCGAAATGCTCGTTCGGAGCCACCACCTGGAGCCGCATAATCGGCTCCAGAAGCAGGATGCCGGCCTTGGCGACGGCATTTTTGAGGGCGATGCTCCCCGCGGCCTCAAACGCGATTTCCGACGAATCCACCTCGTGGTACCGTCCGTCCAGGAGCGTCACGGTCACGTCGATCAGCGGGTAGCCGGTTTCGATGCCGGCGGCCGCGGCGTCGCGGACGCCGTGCTCGACAGCCGGAACGAACTCCGCTGGGATCGCCCAGCCCTTGATCTCGCTGGCGAAGGTGACCGGGTCGCTTTCCAGGTCGCCATGGGGTCTCGGCTCGACGCGGATCCAGACCCGCCCGTACTGGCCGTGGCCGCCCGACTGGCGAATGAACTGCCCTTCCGCCTCGACCGCTTTGCGGATTGTCTCCCGATAGGCGACGCGCGGCCGACCGACGATCGCGTCCACCTTGAAGTCCCGCAGCATACGGTTCTTCAGGACTTCCAGATGGAGTTCCCCCATTCCGGAGATGATCGTCTGGCTCGTCTCGGGATCCACGCGGTACTCGAAGGTCGGGTCCTCGCGCGCCAGCGTCTGAAGCACTTCGCCGAGCCGCTGGCGGTCGGCGCTCGTTCGCGGCTCGATGGCCATCGAAATCACCGTCTTCGGCGCGCCGATCGCCTCCAGGTACACCGGATGGTGCGTGTCGCAGATCGTTTCGCCGGTGACCGACTCCCGCAGACCCACGACGGCGATGATGTCGCCCGCGCCGACCTCGTCCTCGCGGATCCGCTCCTCCGCGTGCATTCGCCACAGGCGTTGAATGTTCTCTTTCTTGTCCCGGGAGGGGTTCAACACGCGCATCCCCGCGCGCAGCCGGCCGCGGTACACACGCACCCAGTGCAGGTCGCCGTGCGCGTCCGCCGATATCTTGAATACCAGTCCCACGAACGGCCCGTCGGGGTCAGGCTCCACCTCGACCTCTTTCACCTCGCCCCGCTTGCCGAGCGCGTGTCCCGTCACAGCGCCGACGTCCAGAGGGCTCGGCAAATAGTCGGCCACGGCGTCCATCAGGAGTTGGATGCCCTTGTTCTTCAGGGCCGCCCCGCACAGGCAGGGGATCAACTTCGATTGGATGCACCCGAGGCGGATCGCCGACTGGAGGTCTTCGATGCCGACTGCGTGGTCCTCCAGGTACTTGGCCATCAGGCGTTCGCAGACCTCGCCGGCTCGCGCCACGAGTTCCTCGCGGGCGTGCTCCGCCGGGTCACGCATGTCCGGCGGGATATCCATTTCCTCGACCTCGGTTCCCAGGTCGTTGCGGTAGTAGAACGCCCGCATCCGCACGAGGTCCACGATGCCGCGGAAATCGGCGCCCTGGCCGATGGGGAGTTGCACCGGCACGGCGGCGGGGTGTAGCCGCTCGCGGATCTCGGCGATGACGCGCTCCCAGTCGGCCCCGACACGGTCGAGTTTGTTGATGAAGGCAAGGCGCGGCACGTGGTACCGGTCGGCCTGGTGCCAGACGGTCTCGCTCTGGGCCTCCACGCCTCCGACGGCGCAGAAGACCACCACGGCCCCGTCCAGGACGCGCAGAGACCGCTCCACTTCGATCGTGAAGTCGACGTGGCCGGGCGTGTCAATCAGGTTGATCGTTCGGCCCTTCCACGGCAGGGTCGTGGCGGCGGAGTGGATCGTAATGCCGCGCTGCTGCTCCTCCGGGTCGAAGTCCATGACGGCCGTGCCGTCGTGCACCTCGCCCATCTTGTAGGTCTTGCCCGCGTAGTAGAGAATGCGCTCGGTGACCGTGGTCTTACCGGCATCGATGTGCGCGGTAATACCGATGTTTCGAATGTTGTCCAGGTCGCCACAGGCGACCCGACCTGGCGGGCTGTCGGTAGCCATCGTTCGGCTCGTACCATCGGGCGGAGGGCGCGTACGGCCCGCCCTCCCTTTGTCCCCACCGCCTTTTCATGTCAAGGCGGCCGATTCTTGTCTGACTGGAGACCCGGAAAAAAGCGGGGCCGGCGCGCCATTGCCCGCCGGCCCCAGGGATTACCACGCGAAGTGGGCGAACGCCTTATTGGCCTCGGCCATCCGGTGCACGTTCTCGCGCGTCTGGATCGCGGTTCCTTCACGCTTGTACGCCGCGAGGAGTTCCTCGGCCAGGCGGTCGGCCATCGGCTTACCTGATCGGCCGCGCGCCGCCTCCAGAATCCAGCGGATTGCCAGGCTCAGGCGACGCTTCTCATTCACCTGCATCGGGACCTGGTACGTCGCACCGCCCACGCGCTTCGAGCGGACCTCGATGCGCGGCTTCACGTTATCCACCGCCTGGGTAAAGACTTCCAGCGGCTGGGCGTCCTTGACCTTTTCGGCAATCAGGTCCATCGCCCCGTAGAAAACGCGCTGCGCTGTCGCCTTCTTGCCCTGCCACATCATGCAGTTGACGAACGTCTGGACGAGGTCGCTGTTGAACCTGGGGTCCGGGCGCAAGTGCGTGTGGCTCGCGGTCCACTTCTTGTAGGCCATGTCGATCTCCCGGCCGCCAGGGTGGTCCTCTGGGCGGCCTACCTGCCTTTCTTCGCCCCGTACTTGGAACGGCTCTGTTTGCGGTTCTCCACGCCCAGCGCGTCGAGCGTGCCGCGGATAATGTGATACCGGACGCCCGGCAGGTCGCGGACTCGCCCGCCACGCACCAGCACGATGGAGTGTTCCTGAAGGTTGTGGTCGATGCCGGGAATGTACGCGGTGATCTCCTTGCCGGTCGACAGGCGCACGCGCGCGATTTTCCGCAGGGCGGAGTTCGGCTTCTTGGGCGTCATGGTGCGGACCAGCGTGCACACGCCCCGTTTCTGAGGGCATCGCTGGAGCGCCTGGCTCTTCGACTTCGACTTCTGTTTCCGGCGTCCTTTTCGGACGAGTTGGTTGATCGTCGGCATCCTTCGTTTTCTCCCTGTTTGCCTTTCCCGTCCGCCTTAGGCTTCCAGAAGCCTTTGTCGGACCTCGGACCCCAGACCAATGGGCGCCTGCTCTTCGGCAGCCCGTTCGGCCGCGACCGGCGGTTCCGCGTGCAGCCGAACCATCGCCTCCAGATAGGGCTTAAAGCCGGTCCCGGCCGGAATCAGGTGCCCCAGCACCACGTTTTCCTTGAGGCCCAGGAGCGGGTCCGCTTTACCCGCCAGCCCCGCTTCCGTCAAGACCTTGGTCGTTTCCTGGAAACTGGCGGCCGAGAGGAACGATTCGCTCTGGAGACTGGCCTTCGTAATTCCCAGGAGCATCGTCTTGGCGGTGGCAGGCTTGGGCCGGCGCTTCTTGGGCTCCGCGCCGCCGCCCTGCTCGGCAATCGCCGCCGCTTCCTCGAATTCGCTCTTCAGCACCAGTTGCTCTTCCTCGAACTCCGTGTCGCCGGGGTCCACGACCTTGACCATCTGGCCGAGGCGCTGGTTCTCGGCGCGGAACCGGAACTTGTCCACCACCTCGCCGGGGAGGAAACTCGTGTCGCCCGGCCGGTCCACGCGCACTTTGCGCAGCATCCGCGAAAGGATCGCCTCGATGTGTTTGTCGTCGATTGTGACCGGCGCGCACCGGTACACGTTCTGGATCTCCCGCAGCAGGTACTTCTGGAGTTCCGCCTCGCCGGCAATCCGCAGCATGTCGTGGGGAACGAGCGGACCGTCCGTGAGCATCTCGCCCGCCTTGACCTGGTCGCCCGTGTGGACCCTGAGGTGGCGGTCGTGCGGCACGTAGTGCTCTTTCTCGATGCTCGTCTCGGGATTCCGGACGATGATGGTCATCTTGCCGCGCTTCTTCTCCTGCGACAGTTCCACCACGCCGTCGATCTCACTCATGACGGCGGGCTCTTTGGGCTTGCGGGCCTCAAAGAGTTCCGTGACGCGCGGCAGGCCGGCCGTGATGTCCTGGGTGCCCGTGACTTCCCGCGGGCGCCGCGCCAGGATCATGCCCGGCACAACCTTCTCCCCTTCGTCGATCTCGACGTACGTGCGGGCGGGGATGTAGTGGAATTCGAGGATCTTGCCTTCCCGGTCCTCGACGATGATGCGGGGGTGGAGTTCGCCTTTGTGCTCGATGACCAGGCGCCGCTTGAAGCCCGCCCGGTCCTCCTCGATGCGCATCGTCTCGCCCTCGACGATGTCGGCGTAGCGGGCGATGCCTTCGTCCTCCGCGAGGATGGGGGCCATGTGCGGGTCCCACTTGCAGACCAGTTCGCCGGCCTTGACCTTGGCTTCGTCCTTCACCAGAAGCGTGGCGCCGAGGGGAACGCCGAAACGTTCGAGTTCCCTGCCCTTGGGGTCGAGGACGAGGATTTCGCCGTTACGCTTCAGGCTGATGGTGCGTTCGTCCTCGCCGTCTTTGACGGAAACCGCCCGGATGCCGTGGTACTTCACCACGCCGTCCTGGCCGGCCCGGTGTTCGCTCTGAAGGACCGCCCGGTGGGCCGTGCCGCCGATGTGGAACGTCCGCATCGTCAGTTGCGTGCCCGGCTCGCCGATGGACTGGGCGGCGATGATGCCGACCGCCATCCCCTCTTCCACCAGTTCGCCGCTCGACCGGTCCACGCCGTAGCACATCGCGCAGCACCCGAAGGGGGACTCGCACGTGAGCGGGCTGCGGACGCGAAGGCGGTCGATGCCGAGTTCCTCGATCTTCGACGCCGCCCCTGCCGTAATCACTTCGCCGACCCGCACGACGTACTGGTCGGTGAGCGGGTCCACGATGTTCTGGGCGGAGATGCGGCCGACGACGGCGTCGACGAGCGGCCGGTCCACCTCGCCGCCCGCGTACCACACCTCTTTCTCGACCGAGTTCAGTGTGCCGCAATCGTCCTCGGCGATGATGACGTTCTGGGCGACGTCGGCGAGTTTGCGCGTCAGATACCCCGAGTCGGCCGTCTTCAGGGCCGTATCCGCCAGGCCCTTACGCGCGCCGTGAGTCGAGGAGAAGTACTCCAGCACGGTGAGGCCTTCGCGGAAGTTGGCCTTGATGGGCGTCTCGATAATCAGGCCCGATGGCTTCGCCATCAGGCCTCGCATGCCCGCTAACTGCCGCACCTGGTCGATGCTGCCGCGGGCGCCCGAATGCGTCATCAGCCAGATGGGGTTGAGGCGCGGCCGGCCCTCGCGCGTGTCGTTCTGGAGTTCCTTCATCATCTCGGCGGTCACCTGTTCCCGCGCGTGGGTCCACGCGTCGATCACCTGGTTGTACCGTTCGCCGTCGGTGATGGCGCCCGCCTCGTAGTTCCGGTTGATCCGGTCCACTGTTCTTTGGGTGGCCTCGAGGATCTTGCGTTTCTTCTCGACGGGGACGCGGAGGTCTTCCGTGGAGAACGACAGGCCCGCCAGCGTGGACCACTTGAACCCGAGTTCCTTGATGGCGTCCAGGACGTCGATCGTGGCCGACCGCCCCAGCAGCCGGTAACAATCGCTGATGACCTGGGCCGTCCCTTTCTGGTGCAGCGCGAAGTTATAGAACGGCATCCCCGCCGGGAGGATGTCATTGAAGAGGATGCGTCCGACGGTGGTTTCGATCCGCCGGTTCTTGGGGCTCGCCTCCGGGCCGTCTTCCGTCGCCAGTTGGAGCCCTTCCGGCAGGCGGACGAGGATGCGGGCGTGGAGGCTCACGATGCCGTGCGCGTGGGCGGCGATAGCCTCCTGGAGGCTGGCAAAGGCCTTGCCCTCGCCCTTTTCGCCCAGGTTCATGTTCGTCAGGTAGAAGCACCCCAGGACGACGTCCTGGCTGGGACTCATGATTGGAGCCCCGTTGGACGGGCTGAAGATGTTGTTCGTCGCCATCATCAGCACGCTGGCGTCCACCTGGGCCTCGATCGAGAGCGGCAGATGAACGGCCATTTGGTCGCCGTCGAAGTCGGCGTTGAAGGCCCGGCACACGAGCGGATGAATCTTGATGGCGTTGCCTTCGATCAGCACTGGCTCGAACGCCTGGATGCCCATGCGGTGCAGCGTCGGCGCGCGGTTCAGAAGCACCGGGTGCTGGTGCGTCACTTCCTCCAGGATGTCCCACACTTCGCGGTCCTGGCGCTCCAGCATCCGCTTGGCGCTCTTGATCGTGTCGGCGTAGCCGAGTTCCTTTAGCCTCCGGATGATGAACGGCTGGAACAGTTCCAGCGCGATCTTCTTCGGCAGGCCGCACTGATGCAATCGCAACTCCGGGCCGATGACGATGACGCTTCGGGCCGAGTAGTCCACGCGCTTGCCCAGCAGGTTCTCGCGGAAGCGGCCCTGCTTGCCCTTGATCATATCGGTGAGCGACTTCAGCGGCCGGTTCGACGACCCCAGCACCGGCCGGCGGCAGCGGGCGTTATCGAACAGCGAGTCCACCGCCGCCTGAAGCATCCGCTTCTCGTTCCGGATGATCACCTCGGGCGCGTTCAGGTCCACCAGTTTCTTCAGCCGGTTGTTCCGGTTCATGATCCGCCGGTACAGGTCATTGAGGTCGCTCGTGGCGAAGTTGCCCGAGTCCAGCAGCACGAGCGGCCTCAGGTCCGGCGGAATCACCGGGATGACGTCCAGTACCATCCATTCCGGCTGGTTGCCCGACTCGCGCAGCGACTCCACCAGCCGCAGCCGCTTCGTCAGATTCCGGATCTTCTGCTTCGAGCGGGTCTTCTCGAAACCGTCCCGAAGTTCCAGGGAAAGCGCCGCCAGATCCAGCCGCTGGAGCATCTTCTTGACGGCCTCGGCGCCCATGTCGGCCTCGAACTCCGAGCCGTACTGCTCCCGCATCTCGCGGTACTCTTCCTCGCTCAGCAGTTGCTTGGGCTTCAGCGGCGTCGGGCCGGGGTCCACCACCACGTAGTCCTGGAAGTAAATCACCTTCTCCAGGTCCGACACTTTCATGTCCAGCAGGGCGCCGAGGCGCGAGGGCATCGCCTTGAAGAACCAGATGTGCACCACCGGGGCCGCCAGGTTGATGTGCCCCATGCGTTTGCGCCGGACGCGGCTGTGGGTGACCTTGACGCCGCAACGGTCGCAGATCATCCCCTTGTGCTTCGTCCCTTTGTACTTGCCGCAGAAGCACTCCCAATCACGCTCCGGGCCGAAGATCCGCTCGCAGAACAGACCGTCACGCTCCGCGCGGTACGTCCGGTAGTTGATCGTCTCCGGCTTCTTCACTTCGCCGTACGACCACGAGCGGATTTTTTCGGGCGACGCGAGGCCGGTCTTGATCGCGTCAAATTCCTGTTCCTGCGTGACCTGCTTGAAAAGATCGAGCAGTGCTTTCATGCGTACTCCCGGATGATTCGTGTCGGAGATGCGGGTTCGATTGGCTTCGGCGCGGCGCTCAGAAGCGCTCGAGGTCGATGTCGATCGCGAGCGAGCGGATTTCCTTCACCAGCACGTTGAACGACTCCGGCATGCCGGCCTCGATCTTGTGCTCGCCCTTCA
>JAPLMM010000130.1 GCA_026387035.1 Planctomycetota bacterium | reverse complement strand
CACGAGGTGGAGCCATGGGTCTCAAGGAGAACTTAGAGGAACTCGAGGCGCTTCGGCGTCTGCTTTTGGCGACGGAGGAGCAGGCGGCTTTCGGCCAGGCCGTGCGCCTCGCCCGGAGGAAGCGGGGGCTGACGCTGGAGGCGCTCGCGCAGGCGGCGGGTTTGGCGAAAAGTTACCTTTCGCAGATCGAGACCGGCTTCGCGCCCCCGCCCCGAGACGACAAGGTCCGCGCGATCGCCCGCGCGCTCGGCCAGGACGAAGAGACGCTCGTCACGCGGGCGCACCTGGCCCAGTTGCCGGACGACATCAAAGCCCGGATGGCGCGGCTCAGGGAGATCTTCGACTCGACGGAGGCGGTAATGCGGGCGCTTCTGGAGGCCAAGGTGGGCGGGCGCACCGAGCCAAGCCAGGCGGAGGCCGAGGACGCGGCGCCGGCGCGCGGAAGCGGCGGCCTGGACCTCGACGCGCTGCATCGGAGCGGCCTATTGCATCACCTGGCGGAATGGGGCGCGCCGCGCGGCGAAAGAGCCGAGCGCAAGGTTCGCCGAATCCCCGTCATCAACAAAGTGGCGGCGGGGTACCCGGTGGAGTTCACAGACCTGGGATACCCGGTCGGGATGGCGGACGAGTACGTGTCGGGCCCGGCGGAACTGGAGGACCCGAACGCGTTTGGGGTGCGCGTCGTGGGCGACTCGATGGAGCCGAAGTACCACGAGGGCGACGTGGTGATTTTCAGTCCGGCGGCGGAGGTGAAATCGGGGGACGACTGCTTCGTGCGGTACTCGCTGGGCGCCCGGCCGAACGATTCCGAGGCGACGTTCAAGCGGGTCTTCTTCGACTCGAAGGACCAGGTGCGCCTGCAGGCGCTGAACGAGCAGTACGCGCCGACGCTACTCGCGCCGAGCGAGATCGCGGGCATTTTCCGCGCCGTGGCGAGGTACGAACGGCTGTAGCCATTGCGGATTGCGGATTTCGGCCCGAAGGGCTCCTATGAAGGAACAGGGAGATTGCGGATTGGGACGGCAAACAGAGGCGCTCGGCGGCGGGGAATCGGTTAGCCGCGATCCCGGCGCGCCGGGAGAGCGTGCCACCCACAGGCGGGAGAAAGGCAAGAGGACCATGAACGACGAAATCATTCTCCTGGCGGACGGGGGCGGCGGCGAGCGCATGATGGGCCTGGTGCGCCGGGAGATTCTCTCGCGTTTCGCGCCGGGCGGCCGGGGGGAACTTGCGCGCCTAGGCGACGCGGCGCGGATTGAGTTGGCGGGCACGATCATCGCCTTCACGACGGATTCCTACGTGGTCCGTCCGCTCGAGTTTCCCGGCGGGGACATCGGCCGGCTGGCGGTGGCGGGGACGGTGAACGACCTGGCGTGCCTCGGGGCGAGGCCGGTGGCGCTCAGCCTGGCGTTGATCCTGGAAGAAGGCCTTCCGCTGGCGACGCTTCGGCGGGTGTTGGACTCGGCGGCTCGGACGGCGAGCGAGGCGCACGTCGCGGTGGTATGCGGCGACACGAAGGTGGTGGAGCGCGGCGGGGCGGACGGCCTGTTCATCAACACGAGCGGCATCGGGGCGATCGCGGCAGGCCGGCGGCTCGGGGCCGAGGCCATCCGACCGGGCGACCGGGTCCTCCTTTCCGGGACGATGGGGGACCACGGCATCGCGGTGATGAGCCGGCGCGAGGGCCTGGAGTTCGAGTCGGCGGTGGCGAGCGACGTCGCGCCGCTCTGGCCGCTCGCCGAGGCGGTGCTGGCGGCGTCGCCGAACCTTCGGGCCCTGAAGGACCCGACGCGGGGGGGCCTCGCGGCGGCGGTGAACGAGTTGGCGGAGTCGGCGGGGGTCGGGATGCGGATCGAGGAGTCGGCGATTCCCGTGCGGCCGGCGGTGGAAGGGGCGTGCGAAGCCCTCGGGCTGGACGTCCTTTCAGTGGCGAACGAGGGGAAGTTCGTCGCCGTCGTGCCGCCCGACGAGGCTGAGGCCGTACTTCAGGCGATGCGCGGGCACGCGCTCGGGTGCGACGCGGCGCTCGTGGGCGAAGTGACGGATGCGCCGGCCCGCGGGCCGAGGGTCACCCTGCGGACGGCGATCGGCGGCGAACGGATCCTGGAGATGCCCTACGGCGAGGATTTGCCGAGAATCTGCTGAGCCGCGTGCAGATGGCGTCAGCGGCCGGCGAGGAGGATGACGACGTCGATGATGAACAGCAGCACGATTGTGGCCTCCAGGACGACCATCCAGAGGTTGACGCGGTCCTGCTGCAAGAGGTCGTAGAGGTCGCCGAGGGTCTTGAGTTTCTCGTCGAGGATTTTGTGCCAGTCGGCGAGGTGGAAGCGTTCGGAGACGCTCTGGTAGATTTCCGCCAGGTACCAGTCGCCGAAGAACTTGGTGATGTTGACGAGTTCGTCGCTGAGGCGCGCGAGGTCGACGCGGATTTCGCGCAAGTTTCTTCGGACCTGTCGGCGCGGGCCCGGCGTGCGTCGTGCGATGTCGCGGTAGGCGGCGTCCAGCGCGGTGTCGAGGAGGCGGTCGTAGGCCTCGAGTTCCACCAGTTGGACGTTCGCAAGTTCCATGATGTGGAGGACGTCGTCGAGGCTCGTGCCTGCGCCGGCGACGAGGGCGGCGTCCCAGTCCACGACCACCAGGTCGGTGTCGTAGTAACTCAAGTACCGCGCGGTGGATTCGACGGCTTCCTGCTGTGACAGGCGCTCGGCGTCTTCCTCGTGAGCCAGCAGACCGGCGACCGGGCGGACGTGCTGGTGGAACCAGTCCTCGGCGGAGACGCCGGCGGCGGAGAGATCCTCGATCGCGAAGACCGTGTAGTCCTCGCTTTCGCGGATCTGGGAGACGGGGCGGATGCAGAAGGGAGCGAGTTCCCGCCGGGCCTCCTCCGCCAGTTGCCGCGCCTCATCCTCGGGCGTCCCGTCCTCGAACGCGAGGTCGTGGTAGGCGACGAGTTCTTCGAGCGAGGCGGCCTCGAACGGGACGCGGATCTGGACGCTCATCGCGCCGACGCTGAAGAGTTTGACGCTCCGGCGAACCTGGACGGGCCCGCGCGCCGTCCGGCGCTCGACCGTCGGCAGGGCGACCATCTGCGGTCGGTAGAAGAGGAAGTATTTCGGGTTCCGCTTGCTCGGGCCGACGGCATACTCGCTGACCGGTTGGCCGAGGAGCGTCTCCACGGGCTCGCGCTTCATGTCATAGGCCAGGTCGAACGCGAAGAGGTAAATCACCTCGCCGCGGTAGCGCGGGGGCGAGGGGAGGCCGGTGGGGGTGGTCGCCGGTTGCCGGGGTTCCATGATGGGCCTTTCCAGGCGGTGCGTTTCGGCCGCGTGCGGCGGCAGAGGTGCAGTCCGTCTTCCATGATGCCTGGGGCGGGGGCGACATGCAATCGGAATCGAGCAGTTAGTACTACAACGCCACTTGGCGCGGTGTCCCGCCGGGACGCCGCGCCACGGGCCAAGAACGCCATTTCCTGCGCGGTGGGTTCGCCGCGGGGCTTGCCCCGCGCTGCGAACAGCCAGCGCCCCGCAAGCGGGGCGGCGAACCGTTCGTTCCGCGTTGTTTTGACTATCCCCTGTCCGCCGCCAGGAGTTATACTAGTCGCCATGGAACTCCTCCGCGACCTCGACCACGTGGACCCGAAGTTCAAGGGCGGCGCCCTGTCGGTCGGCGTGTT
>JAPLMM010000129.1 GCA_026387035.1 Planctomycetota bacterium | reverse complement strand
CGGTCCAGAGCGACCTCGGCAAACGTATTCTCGATAAACGGGATCGTTACATTGCCGAGCGAATCGGTCAGACGCTTCGAGCGGGGGAGACGGGCCTCGTCTTCCTTGGGATGCTCCATTCGCTGGTCGGCCATCTTCCTGCGGATATCCAGATGGTGCGGCTCGACGAGGCCCGTGAGGCTGCACGGCAGAAGAAGTGAAACCTTGTTCGGGACTGCGGATGCAGCCAAAAAGTTCGCCTGTCGCCACGGCGACTCACCTGTGGAGAGGCGTGCTCGTGCCTGCCCGCGCCCGGCGTGGAACAAAAACGCGGAAGTGGTGCACCAACGGTTGCTCCCGTGCCGCCGCCTGCCGCAAACCGGAGAAAAAACGGGCCGCCGACGCCTCGCGGACGCAAGCGGCCCCTACGCTGGGATGGGACGCTTCCTTATCGGCAACCCCGTGCGAAAGATTTACAGAAAATCGTCAACTCCACCGACGACTTCGTCATCGCCTGCTGCGAGACCGGGGCCGAGGCGCGGGCCGTCAGGCGGCGGTTGATGGGGCGGCCAACGGCTATGCCCGACCAGCCCCACCGCGCCAGACCTCGACTTCACTCCCCGACAGGCCAAGAAATCTTTAAAGTCCGCGGATTGGATAGTCCGATAGCATGAGCAGTCGTGCTGGGACACAGTTGTACTGGGATGTACTGGGATGGGGATGGGATATGGTCTTCCGTGCCAAGCGCTTTGTTATTGCGCGTCGGCCGAGAGGCTTCGGACTCAACCGAGGCCGCACATCTCCTCTCACATCTCCTCAGTTGCTCGCCGGTTTTCCGAATGAACATTTAGAACCTCTAACAAAATGGGTGGCACGGGCAACTTGTCTGCCCGTGCACTGGCGGGCAAGCCGCCAGTGCCACCCGACCCTCTCGTTTTGTTAGAGGCTTTAGGCTTAAGGGCGACGGTTTGGCAAAGCGGGCACGGGGCCCGCCCTGACGGGTTGGCCGCAGCGAGGGACTCGGGCAGGGCGCAGAAGAAGGATTGAAATCCTGAGTTGAACCGCATGGAGGGGGAAGGGACAGTCATGACGCTGGGAATGGGAAGCGGCAGTCTATTGAAGGACACGTATTCTTCCCGGGTTGAGCCTGAATCCTGGACGGAGGAGGCCCTGGGATCGTGCAAGCCGATGGAGAGGATTCATGCGGACATCGCACGAGTGGCTCGGACGGATTTCACGGTCCTGATCCTTGGGGAAACGGGTTCCGGCAAGGAAGTCGTGGCTCGGGCGATCCACCGGATGAGTCCGCGAGCCTCCGGCCCGTTTGTGCCCCTGGACTGCGGCTCGATACCGGAGTCCCTGATGGAGGGCGAGTTGTTCGGGCACGAGAAGGGCTCTTTTACGGGGGCGGACCGGAGGCGGCCGGGGAAGTTTGAGATCGCTTCCGGGGGCACGTTGTTTCTCGATGAAATCTCGAATCTGCCTGCGCAGATGCAGCCGAAACTCCTCCGCGCCCTCCAGGAGAAGCAGGTTTGGCGTGTAGGCGGCGCCAAGGCCATCGACGTGGACATTCGGGTGATCGCCGCCACCAACGTGGACCTGGCCGAGTCGATCCAGAGCGGGGGCTTCCGGCACGACCTTTACCACCGCCTGAACGAGTTCAACGTGGTGGTCCCCCCGTTGCGCGAGCGCGGGGAAGACATCGTCTTCCTGGCGGAACGGTTCCTCGATATGACGAACCGGGAACTGAAAAAGGCCGTTCAAGGGTTCTCCGAAGCCGCCGTGGCCCTTCTCTTGAACTACCGATGGCCGGGAAACGTCCGTGAACTCCGGAACGTGGTCCGCCGGGCAGCGCTCCTGGCGGACACGGTCATCGAGGCCCATCACCTGGCCCTTTCGGACGGGCCGGCCCCTGGGGGTCTCGATGGCCCGGGTCCCGACGAGCCGATCGAGGGAGACCTTCCCCTCAAGGAGGCGGTCCGGAGGGTCGTCGTGCGCGCGGAACGGAGGATTCTCACAGTCATCCTTCGGCAGACGGGCGGGAACAAGGCGCAAGCGGCCCGCATTCTTCAAATTGACTATAAGACTGTCTGCAAGAAGATACGGGATTACGGTATTTGCCGGGCATAGGAGATAACCATGGCGAGGGGTCGGAAGAAAAAATCTCGGGAGGATCGACTCATGGGGCTCGGAGAGTTCTTCAACGGATTGGGTTCCTTTATAGAGAAACTCGGCGAACTCTCGGAACGGGGCGAAGAACTTCACAAGACCGGGGAGATCCGCGGCCCCGACGACAGGCTGCGGGGGATCTTCGGCTTCAACGTCAAGGTCGGCCTCGGGGACGAGGGCCTGAAGGTCGAGCCCTTCGGCAACGTCCGCAAGGACGAGGAGACGGGCCATGCGGTGGTCCACGAAGTACGACAGCCCATGGTGGACGTCTTTGACGAGGGGGACCACGTGCTCGTCGTGGCCGAGATGCCCGGCGTGGGCGAGGAAGACCTCCACCTGGAACTTAAAGACGACGTTTTGATCATCGCCGCGGAGCGGGGCGAGATGAAGTATCGGAAAGAAGTGCTCCTGCCCGACACGTTCTCCGCCGGGCAAATGAGCCACAGTTGCCGCAACGGCGTCCTTGAGGTCAAACTGGCCAGGCAGACACCACGAGGAGGATGAGCAGCATGGCAGAGGCGGCTCTGGCGGCGATCAGGCTCAAGGTCACCGAAGCGCTCGGAAAGGACCTGGGCCGGGGGTTCGCGCGTCTGGACCCGGCGGACATGGCAAGACTGGGGGTCGCGATTGGCGACGTCCTGGAGATCGTCGGCAAACGCAAGACCGTCGGGAAGGCCATGCCGGTGTACAAGGACCTGCGCGGTCAATCGCGAATCCAGATCGACGGGCTCTCGCGCGAGAACGCCGGCACCGGCATCGACCAGATCGTGGAAGTCCGCCGGGCGGCCGCCAAGCCGGCCAAGAACGTGGTGCTGTCGGCCGTGACGATCGCGCCCAGCGGGCGGGACCTGGAGTACATCGGCAGCCTGCTCGACGGGTTGCCGGTGGTGGAGGGCGACCGCATTCGGGCGACGCTCTTCGGAACGCGGTCGGCCGACTTCAAAGTGAAGAGTACGACGCCGGCCGGGCCCGTCGTCATCAATCCCACGACGACCCTGGAGGTGAAAGGGTCTGGGGAGAAGGAGCGGGAGGGGGCGCGGCCGATCTCTTACGAAGACATCGGGGGCTTGAAGCGGGAGATCTCTCGGATTCGTGAGATCATCGAACTGCCCCTGCGATACCCCGCGGTGTTTGAGCGGCTGGGCATCGACGCGCCGAAGGGCGTGCTGCTCCACGGCCCGCCCTGGTGCGGCAAGACGCTCATCGCCCGCGCTGTGGCCCACGAGACGGAGGCCAACTTCTTTGCCGTCAACGGGCCGGAGATCATCCACAAGTTCTACGGCGAGAGCGAGGCGAACCTCCGCAAGATCTTCGAGGAGGCCGCCCGCAAGGCCCCGAGCATCATTTTCCTGGACGAGATTGACGCCATCGCGCCCCGCCGCGAGAAGGTCGTCGGCGACGTGGAGAAGCGCGTGGTCGCCCACCTCCTGGCGCTGATGGACGGCCTGAACCAGCGCGAGCACGTGATCGTGGTCGCCGCCACGAACATCCCCGATGCGCTCGACCCGGCCCTTCGGCGGCCCGGGAGGTTCGACCGGGAGATATCGTTTCCCATTCCAGACCGCATCGGCCGCAGGGAAATCCTGGACATCCATGCCCGCGGCATGCCGCTCGCCGAGGACGTGGATCTGGATCATCTGGCGGCGATCACCCACGGTTTCGTGGGCGCCGACCTGGAGGCGCTCTGTCGGGAGGCCGCCATGGTGTCCCTGCGGCGTATCATGCCGGAGATCGACTTCGCCGCCGCCGCGATCCCGTACGAGGCGCTGATGAAACTCGAGGTTCGCATGCCCGATTTTCTGGAGGCGCTCCGGGAAGTGGAGCCTTCCGCCATCCGCGAGGTGATTGTCGAGGTGCCCGAAGTCCACTGGGACGACGTGGGTGGCCTGGAAGATGTCAAGCGGGAACTCATCGAAGCGGTCGAATGGCCGCTCAAGTATCCCGAACTCTATGCCGAGATCGCCGTCAAACCGCCGAAAGGCATCCTCCTCTCGGGGCCCCCGGGCTGCGGGAAAACGCTGCTGGCCAAGGCCGTCGCAAGCGAGACCGAGGTCAACTTCATTGCCGTCAAAGGCCCCGCCTTGCTTTCGATGTACGTCGGGGAATCGGAGAAGGCCGTCCGCGAGGTCTTCCGGAAGGCCAAGCAGGCCGCGCCCTGTATCATTTTTTTCGACGAGATCGACGCCCTGGTGCCCATCCGCGGTTCGGCGGGTTCGGACTCGCACGTGACCGAGCGGGTCATCAGCCAATTCCTGACCGAAATGGACGGGGTGGAGGAACTGGGCGCAGTGCTGGTGCTCGCGGCGACCAACCGCCTCGACATGCTCGACCCCGCGCTCCTGAGGCCCGGGCGGTTAGACCTTTTGCTGGAGATTCCCCTGCCGGACCTCGCAGGCCGGCGGAAGATCTTTGAGATCGGCCTTCGCGGCAAGCCGGTGGCCAAGGACGTCCGCCCCGAGGAACTGGCCGCCTTGACCGACGAGACATTCACGGGCGCAGATATTCAGGCGGTGTGTACGAGGGCGGCCCTCGAAGCCCTCCGAGAGGCCGTCGCAAAAACAGGCGTGGGGAACCCGGATAAGAGGCCCAAAGCGCTGATCACCCGGACACACTTCGAGCATGCCCTGGAGAGCGTCCGCGGCAACGGCACGACGGCCCCTTAGACGAGGTGGCACACAGGGACGAGCGGGAGACCGCCATGGAGCCGGATGGGGTGTATCTGTATTGCTTCGCGCGCCGCGGCAGGGCCGGTGATATTCGGCTTCCCGGCATTGACGGGCGCGAGGGCATCGCCGCGCTGGAGGCGGGCGCCGTGGCCGCCGTCTTCAGCCGGGTGCCCCTCGATGGTTTCAGCGGTCCGGACGCCGAAGCCAACTTGCAGGACCTGGGGTGGGTGGCGCCCCGCGCCTGTCAGCACGAACGCGTGGTCGAGGAAGTGATGCGCTTCGGCCCCGTCTTGCCGGTCAGGTTTGGCACCGTTTTTTCGTCCCAGCAGCCCCTGGAGAAACTCCTTGCCGAGAAGGGCGAACAGATCTCCAAAATCCTGGATTGGGTCTCTGACAAGGAGGAATGGGCCATTAAGGGCCTTGTGGACACCCGCAAGGCGCGGGAGTGGCTGACGGCAGCGGATCCCGTCCTGGCCGAGCGCCGGCGGCGGTTGCCGGACGCCCCCGGGGCGCGCTACTTGCAGCAAAGACGGCTCGACGCGGAAGCGGGGAAAGCGTTGCTCTTGTGGCGGTCCGCCGCCGCCGAACAGATCCGGGACGCGATCCAGCACGAGGCGGTGGACGTCTGTCCGCTGAAGTTGCAGCCCCAAAGCGGGCGGGAAGGCGACCGAGAGATGACGCTGAACCTGGCGGTTCTCGTGCTGCGCGACCGGCTGCCGGCGTTTCACGCCCGTGCCGAAGCGATCGGCGCCGCATACGCCGAGGAGGGGCTTTCGGTCGAACTCTCAGGGCCGTGGCCCCCTTACAACTTCTGTCCGCCGTCGGAAACACGCCAGAATGAAACACTTGGTGTATTGCGTTCTTCGTGATGCACAGGCCGCGCGGGGCGTTGTCGCGGTGGGCGTCGAGGGATCCCGCGTTTCCTTAATGGCCGAGGACGGCCTGGCGGCGGCATTCTCGCTCGTGCCCGAGATGTGCCTCGCGCCGAGCGTGTCTCGCGCGGCGGCTTACGCCCGCGTGGTTCAGGTGTTCCACGAGACCGCCACCGTGTTGCCCTTCCGCTACGGCTGCTTTCTCGAAGACGCCGGTGCGGTCGTCGAACTGCTGCGCGCTCGCCGGCGCGAGTTCCGGGAGTCTCTGGAGGAGTTGGACGGATGCGTGGAAATGGGCGTTCGGGTGCTGCTCAGCGGCCGTGACAGCGGCACGTGCCGAAAAGCGGCCCACGCCCCGAATCTTTCCTCAGGAAAGGCCTATCTGGCCGATCGGAAAACCCACTATGTCCGCAAGGACGGCGACGACGAGGAATCCGTCGCTGCGACCGAGAGGGTGCGCCAGGCATTCAAGGAACTCGTTGTGAAGTCCGAGGCCGAGACGTCTTGCACGGACGGTCGCCGGCTGGTTTCGGTGTTCTTCCTTGTGCCCCGCGGCAACGTGGGACGCTTTCATACGACGTTCAGGCAACTCCAGTCCGCAGGATGCTGCGCAGGCAGGAGCCCCCAGGGGATGCTGGTCACCGGTCCCTGGCCGCCGTACAGTTTTGCCTGCCGCGACTCAGTTCAACGCCCGCATGGGGTTTCTGCTCCCTAAATAGGGAGTCCGCTCCCTACAGGCGGCGCCGGATGTGCGGCGCCTCCCAAGCCCACCGGCAATTTTTTCCCGCCACAAACCGCCGTAACGGCGCTGGAACGGCCTTTCCGAAGATTCGGGGAAAATCGCCTGTGTTGTGGCATGGTATTCGCATACTCCTATATCGTCCGGTGTTCGGACACGGGTGGTCACCGGTGAAGGGATGGGTGCCCGACTATCCTGGATCCCTCCTACGCGTTGGGATCGGGCGAACCGAAGGAGGACGGAAGATGGCACAGGTACAGAAGTCGACGGACAGTAGCAGTC
>JAPLMM010000128.1 GCA_026387035.1 Planctomycetota bacterium | reverse complement strand
GCGGGTGGCGTTCGTCCCCCTCGCAAACTCCACGCCCGCGTACAGGTCCTCCGTGTTCTCCCGGACGACCACCAGGTCGACGTCCGTGTACCGGCTGCGGACGCCCGGATAGGACTTGCACGGCCGGAGACACGCGTACAGAAGGAACGTCTGGCGGAGGTGGACGTTGACGCTGCGGAAGCCCCCGCCGACGGGCGTCGTGATGGGCGCCTTCAGGGCGACCCGCGTCCGCCGGATGCTTGCCATCAGCGACTCGGGCAGGGGGCTCCCGTACTTCTCGAGGCAATCGACGCCGGCCTCCTGCTCGTCCCAGCGGATGGAAACGCCGGTGGCGTCAAGGCAGGCGCGTGCGGCGTCGGCGAGTTCCGGCCCGACCCCGTCGCCCAAGATCAACGTCACGTCGTGTGCCATGTGGTCTAACTCCCTTCGCCCCGAGAACGCGGCCGAAAAACACCCTCTCGATGGAAAGGTTGCCTCCGCGTCAGAAACGCTGATACTAGGAAGGTTAGCCAGACCTGTCAAGAGTTTGGGCCTGCTCGGGCAGGAGGGCCGGAAGGGCCCTGAGCGAGGGGATGATCGCGTCGGCGCCGCACGCTTCGGCCCCCTCCGGGACCGCCCCCCGCGTGATCAGGACCGTCCGCATCCCTACGGCGCGAGCGCCGGCAATGTCCTCGGCCGGTGTATCGCCGACGAAAAGTGCATGCTCCGCACGGACGCCCAGCCGGCGAAGCGCCTCGCGGAAGATGGCGGGATGCGGCTTGCGGTACCCGACGCCGGAACTAAACAAACAAACCTCCAGCAGCGGCGCCAGGGCAAACTTCTCGACCTGCCTTTCCCAAAGGTAATGGGGCGTGCCCCAGGGCGTGTTCGACACGAGGCCCATCCGATATCCCCGGACCCGGAGGACCTCGAGCGTCGGCAGGCTGTCCTCGTAGATTCGCCCGGTGGCCATGATGGGCCTGGCACACGCCTCGGCAATCGCAGGGAGGGTGCGTCCGCTGACGGCCCGGACGACTCGCCGAAGTCCCATCGCCACCCGGTGGGCCATGGGTTGGTCCGGCCGGAGCGCCCCCCGTGCCGCGTGGGCCATCTCGGGCGAAGGGATGGAGGCGGCAGGCGGCGCCAGTTCTTCCGCCGGACGCACCAGGAACCCGTAAATGCCGTCCACGCACCGGCCGAGCGCCGACGGCCAACTAGGCAAGTCATACTCCGCCAGCGTCCTGCCGAAGTCAAACAGGATGGCCTCGATGCCCGTGAACACGTTGCGTTTTCTCCGATGTGCCCGTGCGCCCCCCACTTGCATTTGCGAGGTGGGTTCGCCGCCCGCCTTGGCGGGCGTCCCGGCGCGCCGGGACCAGCACCCCGCCCCGAAAGGGGTCCAACCTGGACAGGGACAAGCGGGGCGGCGAACCCGCCGCGCACACACTTTACAAAACTTATGTCGGACCGCTCAAAACACCCGGTAACCATATTCCCGGTTTTCGGGGTTGAAATCCTCGTCCGTCAGACCCGGATTCAGATTGAGGTCCGCGTAGCGGTAATCGCTGAGGAGCCGGCCGTCCCACAGGTACGCCTCGGTCCGGATCGGCAACAGATACTCGCAGTCGATGAAGATGAAAAGTTGGTGGCAGGGGTAGCCCTTGCCGTCGGGGAGGATGCGGTTCAAGACGTAGGCCGGTCGGCCTGCCTCCTCGCGGACGCCCCGGTACTCGAGCACGAGGTCGCCTTTGGCCTGGGCCGCCTTGCACTGGCCCACGACGAGGCGCAACATGTTTCCAAGGCCCGCAAAGGTGATGGGTCGACGGCTATGGCGCATCGCCTGTTTTCCTTCGGGGTCGAGGCTCATTTTGCGGAAAATCAGGCCGAGAAGACCGCTCGGGTGGACCACCGCTTTCTCGTCGTATCGGCCCTTAACGAAGATAACCTCCTGGCCGTTCGACGGCTCCGACCATTTCAAATAGACGCTGAAGGGTTTCTCGCGGAACTTCAGAAAGGTCGTTTCGGTCTTGGCGAGCGTCTCGTCGATGCGCTCTTGCTTTGTGAACGTGCAGGTGTAGTCGGTGACGGTCCGCTCGTACCATCGGATGCTCTCCTCGAGCAGTGCCAGGCTGTCGCGCCGTGCGAGCGCGTCCATCTCTTTCGGCGGTTTGGGATAGACGGCGCGCTCCGCCCCGGGGGAGCGTTTCGGCTTGGGCGATTCCTCGCCGACCAAGGCGCCCGCGAACGACAGAATGATCACCCCTGCCGCCACCAGCGCCCCCTGCGCCGAAAATCGAAGTGCCGTCATGCGTCGGCTTTCATGCGGCGCCGGCCGCCGGTCGTTCCGGCACTTGGCCGCGCGTCAGGAGGATTGGGAACGGCGAATAGATGCGTTTCTGGCTGACCCGGACAAAGCCCGCCCCCCGCAGAAGCCGCTCCATCTCGTGCGACTCCCGGTGATGCACCTGGCCTCCCTCGACGTGCGTGATCACCAGGTCGTAGATGATCCGTCCGATCCAGTGGTCCGGCCAGCCGTCGATCACGATCAGGCGACCTCCCGGCTGAAGCACCCGGTACATTTCGCGGATCACGGCCTCCTGGTGCGGATAGTGGTGGAAGGAGTTTGCACACGTGACGACGCAGAAGGACCGGTCGGCAAAGGGCAGATGCTCGCTGTCGCCGACCGCCAAGCGGACCGTGGCCGCGCTGCCGTTCAGTTTGCGCTTCGCCTGGTGGAGCATCGGCTCGCAGAAGTCCAGGCCGATCGTTTCCCACCCGCGTCCGGCGAGGCGCGTCGCCAGTTCCGCCGTCCCGCACCCGATGTCAAGCAACCGAGCGGGCTTGGCCTCCTTCAACTCGCCGATCGCCAGGTCGTGCGACGGCTCGAAGAGGTAGTGGTTGAGCCAGTGGCTGTCGTAGGTGGACGCCCAGTTGCAGAACTCGGCGTGCGCCTTGCGTTTGACCTCGTGCTTCACGTGTGCTGGCCCTCGCGTCCGGAGCCGGCTCGACGCCGGCGGACGTCTCCCCTCGTTCTATCGGCCACCCGCGAGGCCATTCTACATCGCTTCCCATAAAAAGCCAAGCCCCTTGTGACTTTTATGACCGGCTCCCAAGCGCACGGGGGCTCCCTGAAGGATTGGCCCCATGTTGGCCGAGAGTATAGAATGACTCGACTCCTGGCGGAGGTCCTATGGTTCTGGAACTGGCCGGCCTGGCCTGGGCAAGTTTCGTCCTGGCGCTGTCCGGGGCACTGATGCCCGGCCCGGTTCTCGCCGTGACCGTGGCGGGCACCGGGCGCCGAGGCTTCTGGTTCGGGCCGGGCGTCGTCCTCGGTCACGCGATCCTGGAGATCCCCGTCGTGGCCCTGCTGGCGATCGGACTGTCGGCCGTGTTCCAGAACCCGTCGGTCCTGGCGGTGATCGGTGCCGTCGGCACGGTGGCCCTTACGTGGATGGGCATTGGTCTTGTGCGACAGGCCCTTCGGCCGAGGGTCGAGGCCGCCGGGGCAGGGCTGCACGGCCACGGATCCATCGCCTCGGGGCTCCTGACGAGCGCCCTGAACCCCTACTGGTACGTCTGGTGGGTGACGCAGCCGACGTTGCTCCTCGCGGGGGCCGTCCGCCTGGGTTGGCTGGGTGTGGCGGTGTTCTTCGTCGGGCACATCGCGGCCGATCTGGGATGGTACAGCCTCGTCGCGTTCGGGGTGGCGAGCGGCCGACGGCTCCTGGAGGGCCGGTGGTACAAGGTCCTGGTCCTTGTGTGTGCGGTCGTTCTGTTCGTCATGGCAGGGGTGTTTCTCGCGCTGGCGGTCGAGAAGACGCGCGCGGTCCTGGCGGCGACGAGTTGACGCGGGCCGTGGGCGACGGGCGCAGGACGGTTGGCACCCCAAAGGCGGAGCAGTTTGGCCTTGACAGGGGCGGCGAGGGCGAGTATCTAATCGCACAATCCCTTGCCTGGAACCTTTGACGCAGGGATGGTGCCTATAGTGGAGGATACGAGGCCGGTCGGGGCGTCGGGGTCTGAAATCCTGGATTTCAAATCTCCGATGGCCTGACAGGGCCGGCCAAGTGCGCGAGATGCCGACGGTCAAACTTCCTGATGGAAGCAACCTGGAAGTGGCCGAAGGGACGACTGTCGCCGAGGTAGCCAACCGAATCGGTTCACGCCTGGCCCAAGCCGCCGTCGCTGCCAGGCTGAGCGGCAAGTTGGTGGATCTGGGGACGCGGCTGGATGCAGACGCCGCCTACGACCTCGAGATCCTGACCGACAAAAGCGACCAAGCCCTTTCGATTCTGCGCCACTCGACCGCTCATGTCATGGCGGCCGCCGTGCGCCGATTGTACGGCCTGGCGGTGCGCTTCGGCATCGGTCCGTCCATTGAGGACGGGTTCTATTACGATTTCGACCTTGCGGAACGGATCGCGGACGAAGACCTGGCGAAGATCGAAACCGAAATGGCCAAGATCATCGCCGAGCGCACGCCGTTCCAGCGCGAAACCGTAGCCGGCGGCGAGGCGCGACGCCGGATGGAGGCCGACGGCCAATGGTGCAAGGTCGAACTGCTGAATGACATCGCGTCGAATCCGCTCCGCGGAGGCGAGCAACTCGCCGACGCCGAAGCCAAACCCGAGACCGCCGAAACCGTCACCCTCTACCGCACGGGCGACTTCGTGGACCTTTGCCGCGGGCCCCATATCCCCGACGCGGGGCGCATCCCGGCGTTCAAACTCCTCAGCGTTGCCGGCAGTTACTGGCGAGGCGACTCAACGCGCCCGATGCTCCAGCGGATTTACGGCACCGCCTTCTTCTCGAAGAAGGCCCTCCAGGAGCACCTCGCGCGGCTCGAGGAAGCGAAGCGGCGCGATCACCGCCGGCTCGGAAAGGAACTCGACCTCTTCAGTTTCCACGAAGAAGGGCCGGGCTTCGCTTTTCTGCATCCGAACGGCGTCGTCGTGATGAACGCCATCCTGGACTTCTGGCGCGAGGTCCATCGCGAGGCGGGCTACGTCGAGGTCCGCACGCCGATCATCTTGAGCGAGGCCCTCTGGCACCGCAGCGGACACTGGGACAATTACCGCGAGGCTATGTACTTCACGCGGGTGGACGATGAACCGTTCGCCGTCAAACCGATGAACTGCCCGGGCGGACTCCTGATTTACCTCGACCGGCCCCATTCGTACCGCGAGTTCCCGATGCGCGTGGCCGAGTTGGGCCTCGTGCACCGGCACGAGAAGAGCGGCGTGCTGCACGGCCTGATGCGCGTCCGCCAGTTCACACAGGACGACGCCCACGTCTTCTGTCTGCCCGAGCAACTGAAGGACGAGGTCGTCCGCATCATTGATCTTGTGGACCTCGTGTACCGGACGTTCGGCTTCGAGGATGTGCGGGTGGAACTCTCGACGCGGCCGGAGCACTCCATCGGCACCGACGCGATGTGGAAACACGCGACGGGGGCCCTGCGGGAGGCGCTCGAGGCGCGCGGCCTCAAGTACAAGGTGAACGAAGGGGAGGGGGCCTTCTACGCACCGAAGATCGATTACCACATCCGCGACTGCCTCGGGCGGTCGTGGCAGTGCGGAACGATCCAGGTGGACCTCGCCATGCCCGAACGGTTCGACCTCGCGTACGTCGGGTCCGACAACCGCGAGCACCGGCCGGCGATGATCCACCGCGCGATTCTCGGCAGCATCGAGCGGTTCCTGGGCATCCTGATCGAGCACTACGGGGGCGATTTTCCGCTCTGGCTCGCGCCGCTCCAGGCTGTCATCCTGCCGGTCAGCGAGCGGTTTGACGCCTACGCCGGCCAGGTGCTCGAGCGCCTCCGCCAAGCCGGTTTCCGGGCCGAGGCCGACCTCTCGAGCGACAAGGTGGGGGCGAAGATCCGGTCGGCCATCGGCCGGCGGATCCCCTACATGCTGGTCGTGGGTGAGAAGGAGGCGACCGCCGAAACCGTCGCCGTCCGCGACAAGGCGCTGGGCGATCTCGGCGGCGAGACGGTCGAAGCGTTCATCGGGCGGGCACAAACCGAAATCCGCGAGCGCCGGCTGAGGCCGACGGCCCCGAGGGGCTCAAGATAGACCGCACGCAAGGAACCCGGTCCTAGAATAAGGAGAACGGCTTGAAGGACTTCAGGCAGCGGATCAACGAGCAAATCCGAATTTCGCCGCTGCGGGTTATTGGTGAAAATGGCGAACAGTTAGGTGTCCTGGAACGGGACGAGGCCATACGCCAGGCATCGGAGGCGGGCCTGGACCTCGTGGAGGTCGCGCCGGAGGCGCGGCCGCCCGTGTGCCGGATCATGGACTACGGCAAGTTCAAGTACCGTCAGGCCAAGCGGACGGCCAAGGGCAAGCACCACGAAGTCCACATGAAGGAGATCCGGATCCGCCCGAAGACCGA
>JAPLMM010000127.1 GCA_026387035.1 Planctomycetota bacterium | reverse complement strand
TGTGGCTTCCGGCGGTGCTGATGACGGCGCATCCGGCCGACGTGCCGCTCGCCGAGGTCCGGTTGCTCCACATCGAGTTCGTGTTGACGAAGCCGGCCGACCGGCACCAAATCGTTTCGGTGGTGAGCCGGCTGGTGCGAGCGGCGTGGCACGCCATGGCGCCGCCCGAGGCCGACAGGCCGGAGTTCCGTGACCCGTGGAAAAAGGCATTGGACAACAAGGAAAGGAGCACGCAGTGAAGTTGACACCGATTGGAGACCGTGTGGTCGTGAAACGCCTGGAGGCCGAGACGCGGACCAAAGGCGGCATCGTGCTGCCGGACACGGCCCAGGAGAAGCCGAAGCGCGGGAAAGTCGTTGCCGTCGGCGAAGGCAAGCGGCTCGACTCGGGCGAACTCGTGAAGCCCTCCGTCAAGGCGGGCGACGAGGTCCTCTTCTCGAGTTTCGCGGGAACCGAAGTCACCGTCGAGGACGAGGAAGTCCTCGTCATGGGCCAGGACGACATCCTGGCGGTCGTCCGTCATTAGCCATTCGTAACTGTGTTTTTCAACGCAGAGAACGCAGAGGCCGCAGAGGGAAGATTGAGTGACAACGGCAAGGCCATTTCCGCCACCGGCTCGCAAAGCATGTTGTTTGCCGTTCCCCTATCTTTGCAGTTCTCGGCGTGCTCTGCGTTCTCTGCGTTGAGATAGCGTCGTAGAATTGGGTGAAATTCCAAAGGAAAAGGAGACTCGATCGTGCCACCGAAAAAAATCGCATTCGACACCGAAGCGCGCGAGGCCATTCGCCGAGGCGTCGCCATCCTGACCAAGGCCGTCCGCGTGACGCTCGGCCCCAGCGGACGCAACGTCATCCTGGAAAAGAGTTTCGGCGCCCCGACCGTCACGAAAGACGGCGTGACGGTGGCCAAGGAAATTGAACTCGAAGACCCCTGGGAGAACATGGGCGCCCAGATGGTCCGCGAGGTCGCGTCGAAAACGAGCGACGTGGCCGGCGACGGGACGACGACCGCGACGATCCTCGCCGAGGCCATCTTCGTCGAGGGCCTCAAGAACGTGACCGCCGGCGCGACCGCGATGGAACTGAAGCGAGGCATCGACGCGGCGGTGACGGCGGTGGTGGCGGAACTGGAGAAAAGGGCCAAGCCCGTCACGGACTCGAAGGAAGTCGCACAGGTCGGCATGTGCGCGGCCAATCAGGACGCCGAGATCGGGCAGATGATCGCCGACGCGATGCAGAAGGTCGGCCGCGACGGCGTCATCACCGTCGAGGAAGGCAAGAGCCTCGAGACGACCGTCGAACTCGTGGAGGGCATGCAGTTCGACAAGGGCTACGTCTCGCCGCACTTCGTCACCGACTTCGAGTCGATGACCGCGGAGTTGGAGAAGCCCTACATCCTGGTGCACGAGAAGAAGATATCGAGCGTGAAGGAACTCCTGCCCCTGCTGGAGCAGGTCGCCCAGTCGGGCCGGCCGCTCCTCATCATCGCCGAGGACATCGAGGGCGACGCCCTCGCCACGCTCGTCGTCAACCGCCTCCGCGGAACCCTCCAGTGCTGCGCCGTGAAGGCGCCGGGCTTCGGCGACCGCCGAAAGGCCCTGCTCGAAGACATCGGCACCCTGACGGGCGCAACGGCGATCTTCGAGGACCTCGGGACCAAACTCGAGAACGTGAAGATCGAGCACCTGGGCCAGGCGAAGAAGGTCTCCATCGACAAGGAGGCGACGACCATCATCGAGGGCGCCGGCGAAACCAGCGCCATCAAGGGACGTCTTGAAGCCATCCGCAAAGAGATTGAGACCACCACCAGCGACTACGACCGCGAGAAACTGGAAGAGCGGCTGGCGAAACTGTCGGGCGGCGTCGCGCAGATCCACGTCGGCGGCGCGACCGAAAGCGCGGTCAAGGAAAAGAAGGCCCGCGTCGAGGACGCCCTGCACGCCTGCCGCGCGGCCGTCGAGGAAGGCATCCTGGCGGGCGGCGGCGTGGCGATGCTC
>JAPLMM010000126.1 GCA_026387035.1 Planctomycetota bacterium | reverse complement strand
CGGCAGGCGTCAAGACTTCGCCCCTGCTTCGCCAAGGCTTCCGCCGTCGTCCCGGCGCGCCGGGACTATGGCGGACGGGACGCAGGGCTACGGCGGGTAAAATTGCGGCCCGAAGGGTTCCAGCGAAGTAACAGGGAGATTGCGGGCCCGCCTTCGCGGAATGCCTGCCATGAGATGACGCGGCAGAGTTTACTCGCCCGCGCGGGCACCTGGGCGACCAATCAAGATGCGTCACGGTGGTGGCGGGGTTTGGTCGGGGGATGAACGTCTCTCATGAAACCGAGTTCCGGCTTCGTACAGCGAAATCTTGGCCCTTGAGGCTTTTGCCAAGTCCTGCTTGTTCTGTCGTTTGGCCAGGTCCAGGGCCTTCTGGTAATGCCCAATCGCCTCGTCGAAGCGTCCCTGGTCCGCCGAAGCGTTGCCAAGGTTGAAGTAGGCCTCCGCAAAGTCGGGCCTGATTTTCAGTGCCTTCTGGTAATGCCCAATCGCCTCGTCGAAGCGTCCCTGGTCCGCCAAAACGTTGCCAAGGTTGAAGTGGGCCTCCACAAAGTCGGGCCTGATTTCCAGTGCCTTCTGGTAATGCCCAATCGCCTCGTCGAAGCGTCCCTGGTCCGCCAAAGCGTTGCCAAGGTTGTAGTGGGTCTCCGCAACGTCGGGCCTGATTTTCAGGGCCTTCTCGTAATGCCCAATCCCTCGTCGAAGCGTCCCTGGCTCATCAAAGTGTTGCCAATCTTGTAGTGACTGGCCGCCTCCGGTACCGCCCCCCACCATGTCGAGGGCTTCAACCATTCCCAAGAGAACCGCCATTTCATGAAACCGACGATGTTGGAAAAATCGTCGGTCCAAAGACGGCCGCTACCTGACCCGAGTGGCGCCCAGCCAGGATCTTTGACGAGCGGTAGCAGGTCTTCAGCCCGTCGCGCCATCACGACCCAGGTGGAGGAGTCCTTTCCGAGGTCGCTCGTGCCGCTATCCTCACGCACCCTCGCCATCACGCCGGCATCCTCCGCCAGTTTGCCCAGGATCGGTTTCAGGTCCAAGAACCGACTGGAAATGTGGATCGCCAACAGCCCCCCCTCGGCCAGTCGTTGGAGGTAGATTTGCAGCGCCTCGCGTGTGATCAGATGGATCGGCACCGAGTCGGAACTGAAGACGTCGACCACGAGCAGGTCGAATTTCCGGGGCGCCCCGTGAATGAGCGAAAGCCGCGCATCGCCCAGAATCACTTCCACGTTCGCGCGGCAATCGGCAAGGTAGGTGAAGTACTCCGGGTTCCGTGCGATGCGTTCCACGGCCGGATCGATCTCATAGAAGGTGATGCGCTCGCCGTGCTGGCCATAGGCAGCAATCGTACCCGCTCCCAGGCCAAGCACGCCTATCTCGGCCAATGGTCGGCGGGGTTCCAATGCCTGGAAGATTTGACCCAGCGGTCCTTTGCGATGATAATAGCTCAAGGGCTCGTGTCGCTCGCTTGTGTCGAGGCTCTGCACACCATGCTTCGTGGAGCCGTGCTTGAGTTCGTTCGCGTTCCACACGGGATCGCGGATCACTCGCGACACGCCGAAGAAACTCCGTTCCGCGTGCAGCACGTGCAAGCCACCTTTTCCGCACCACAGGCTCACGGCCAACAGGACCGCGACTCCCAGTCCGAACCGCAGGGGGCGGTGCCGCAGGAGAAAAGCGGCCACGACGGCCAACACCACCAGCGCCAGTTTGGTTGCCGGGACATTCGCATATCGCCACTCGGCCAGGGGGCCCTCCGAGCGCGTCGCCCAGGTCGCCGCGACGCAGGCGAGCAGGATCGCCCCGGGCCATGCGGTCTCACGCACCAGCGATCGGGGGCTCTTCGCCGCCGCCGGGCGCGGCCGCAACAGGCAGGCCACCGCGATCATCAGGGGATACTCCAGCACGCCGGAGAATACGAGCGGAGCGACGAGGGCGTTGAACAACCCGCCCAGAACGCCGCCCAGCGACATCCACAAGTAGAACTCGGTCAGGCGGCTGCTGGCGGGGCGGTCGGCGGCAAGTTGGCCGTGGCAGACCATGGCGGTCACGAAAAACGCCAGTAGTTGAAGCAACCCGAGCGACAAGAGTTGCGTCGGCGTGTCGGCGTTCCATGCCAATGCCCCCGCCGCCACCACGATCCAGTACGGTTGCGCCCGGACCATCCAGGGAAGAGGAAGGATCGACCGCCGCGCAAAGACCAGCACGAACGTCAGCAGGTACAGCGCCAAGGGGACCACCCACAACAAGGGCATCGCAACGAGGTCGGTCGAAATATACGTATTCACGCCCAACAACAGGCTGGAAGGAACGAACGCCAGCGCGAGCCATCGGAGCCGGCGCAGTATGGTCGGGCGGTCTGAAACCCGTCCCACCTCCGGTTCCCTGGCGGCGACCTCCGCCACCGTCGGGCTGACGGGTGACGAGCGCCATAGCCTTACGGCACAGACGGCCATCAGCGCCATGAGCAGGCCGTAAGCGGCCGCCCACCACCCCGTCTGCCCCGCCAGGGTCAGGTGCGACTCGATCACCAACGGATAGCCCAACAAGGCGAGCAGGCTCCCCAGATTGCTGGCGGCATAGAGAAAATAGGGGTCTCGGGCGGATCGGCTTCCCGTTTGGGCGAACCACGCCTGCAACATCGGTGCACTGGCCGAGACAATCAGGAACGGCAACCCCACCGACACCGAAAGCAGCAGCCAAAGCCAGAAAACCGGGAAAACATCCGGCGGCAGTACCCAACCCTGTGCGATGTGGATCGGCAGAACCACCCAGGGCAGGCATAGCAGCGCCAGATGCAGCGCCGCCTGCCGACGCGGGCCAAGCCACTTCAGGGACAAGTGCGCGTAGACGTATCCTGCCAGGAGAGCAGCCTGATAAAACACGAGGCATGTGTTCCATACCGAGGGCGCCCCGCCCAACAGCGGCAGCGCCATCTTGGCAAACATCGGTTGGACCACGAAGAGCAGCGAGGCGCTGACAAAAAGCGTGACCGCAAAAAACAACTCCGCCGTGTGCACCTGCTTTGGCGCCGCCGCAGCCGACGCTTCCCGCCGACGGGAAGTATCGATTTCGCCTCCGGCTCCGGCCTGTCGTCGTTGTCGCCCCACCCAGACTGCTTCCTTCACCGCCCGTATCGCCCGATCACAACACTGTCCGCCGATTCACCGTCGGCAGAAGGTGCGGGGCTTGCAACGGGCCGGGCTGGCCTGGTTCGTGATACCGTCGAGGGCCGGATGCCTGCCTGGCAAGGCCTACAAACACCCCCGCCGACAAGGAGCATGATAAGTCGGCGGACGCCGAACGCCAAGCCCTTTTCCGGCCGCGCCCGCCACGGCAGGCAAGTCGAAGTTCCCGCGGATCCACCCGACCCGGCGGGTAAACTTCGTGCATCTGCGGGCGTTAAACGGCGCGCGGGGGGGCGTTGGGGGGTTATCCGCCGCCCATGCGGATTTCGGGTGCGCCCATCGGTTCGAGTTCGATGCCGAAGAACTTTTCGTCTTCTCCGGGGTCGAGTTCGACCTTGACGCGGACGAGCCAGCGGTGCATCCGCCGGGTGAGGGCGAAGTTGCTCTGGGCGTTGAGTTGACGGTCGAAGTCGTAGATCTCCAAGACTCCGAGTTGCCACTTCTCGTTGATGTGGTAATCGAAGGAGACGAAGGTCTGGGCGGACTCGCCGTCGGGAATGTAGCGGTGGCCGACGGAGTAGGAGAGTCGGGGCGAGTGGGTGACGGTCATGCCGACGGCGAAGAGGTCGAGGTTTTTGTCGTCGGTTTCGTAGTTGGTGTCGGTCCAGAGGGAGACGGAGTCGGTGGTTCGCCAGGTGGTGTGGAATTCGAGGTGGTTGAGCGCGGCTCGACCGTCGGGTGCGATCTCGGGTGGGTCGGCGCGGTTGTCGTAGAAGAATCCTTCGAGGTCGAGGAGGAGCCAGTCGACGGTTTCGCGTTCGTCGGGCAGACCGCGTTTGGTCTGGAAGCGCTGGCGCCATCCGAGTTCGACGACGCCGGTGCCGTCCACGCCCTGGACGATGGGCGTTCCGGCCTCGGTGACGTCGTAGGGGATGAGTTCGCGGCTGGGAACGGAGACGCCTGCGGCGAAGGCGCGGACGTCGAAGGTGTTGATGTGGCGGATGCCGTGGACGTCCCAGAAGTCGCTTTCGACTTGCGGATAGACGTGCCAGGCCTGCATGGCGGCGCGCGTGCCGGTGCGCCAGGCGAAGCGGTCCTCGGCCCCGGAGCGGCGAAGGTTCTCCTCGAAGTAGGATCCGCGGCCCTCGGCGAAGGGGACGACGCCGACGGGCCCGATGCGGATGGGCCAGTCCAACTCGTGGATCGTGTCGGCGACGAGTTCGCCGGACGAGCCGCGCTCCGGAATCTCCCCGATAAGGGCGGTGCGTTCGCGCGGGCGGTAGCGGGCGTAGGCGACCTCGGAGTCCTGGAAGTAGGTGAGGTGGTCGTCGAGGAGGCTTCGGCCGATCATGTTGTATCCGACCTGTGGGAGGAAGTCGGTGCGGGTGTAGAAATCGTTGAGTCGCTTGGAAGCGAGGATCGTGAGGGCCTGGTCGTCCACCTGTTTTTTGAGGTACAGGAGTGTTTCCTGGGCCTTTTCGGTTTCGTCCTCGTACTCGTAGAACTCGTTGAGGAACGCCGGGTCGGTGATCCAGGAGAGTTCGCCGGTGAATTCCCAGTTTTGGGGGAGATACTGTCGGTGTCTCCAGAGGACGCGGCCGCGGTCTTGTTGTTCGGGTTCGACGTCGGTTTGTCCGATGCTGTCCTTTCCGAGGTCGCGGAGGAAGTAGGAGAGGAACTGGCCGTAGTAGTTTTCGCGGTTGTATTTGCCTTCGACGCCGATGCCCGGTCCGCGTTCGCTCCAGTAGTCGGCGTCGAGGTAAAAGTTGTAACCTGGGGGTTTGCGTTCCAGTCCGAGGAGTTTAAAGAGGTGCCACTGGCTGACGACGCCCGTGCCGCGGTTCGTACTGTTCTCGATGCGTATGGTTCGCAGGGCGGTGTCGCCTTCTTCGAGGTCGCCGGCGAGGCGTGGCCACCAGACGACGGGCACGTGGCGGACGCGGGTCTGGACGTTCTGGCCGACGAAGCGGACGCGGCGATTGAGGGGCGTCTCCTCCTCGGCGGGAGCGGGTTCCTCGGCCTCGGGCGTCAGGTCCACGAGGGTCATCTGGGTGGCGCCCATTTCGTAGTGGGGATGGGCGAACTCGCAGGTGGTCATCCAGGCGCTCTGGCTGGTGAAGATGCCGCGCGCCAGTTCCCGGACCTCCTTCGCGTAGTAATAGACGGGGATGTTGCGTGTGGTGGAGAAGGTTTTGATTTTGGCGTTGATGATGAGGGCCTGGTCGTGCTGAAAATCGTAGTAGATCTGGCTGGCGCGGATGGTCTGTCGTCCGCGGTGGATGGAGACGTGGCCCTCGAAGTAGGCCTCGGCGGCGAGGCGCTTGGTCGGGGCGCGCAGGGCGCCGTCGGTTGCCGCGCCGCCCGCGCGGCGGACCGCTTCCTCGGGGGTCCAGATGACGAGGTTATCCGCCGCCATCTCCATATCCCCGCGCATCACGTACACGCCGCCCGTCCAGATGCTGATGCGGACGTCGTCCTCGACGAAACTGGAGAAGTTGACCTGGCGGACGTCGTCCTGGGGGACGATGGAGATTTCCTGAGGGACGGCGGCCTCGCGGACGCCGGGCGCGGGGATGGTCGGCGGGACCTCGGGGGGCTTGACGACGGTCGTGGGAACTTCGCGGACGCCGGCCTCGAGGAACTCGCGCCGGCGTTTCTTGGCCCGCAGATACAGGGGCGTCGAATCCGCTTTGCCGCGCAACTCCTTGTCCTCGGCGACGAGGCTGATTTCGGCGCCGTCGGCCATGACGAGGTAGGCCGAGTCGTACTTTTCGACCTCGCCGCCGGTGCGGCGGAGTTCGGCGCCGGTCTCGGCAAAGACGCCGAGTTCGGCCCGGCCGGTCTTTTGGGCGGCGGCTTCGTCGAACCACACGACCCCGTCACGCGCCGTCAACTGGTCCCCGTGCGTCATCACCGTGAACCCGTCGATCACCAGGATGACCCGCAGCCCTTCCTTTTCATACCAGGTGTGGATGACGCGGCCGGAGATCTGGATGGTCGGCTGAGCGGGGGCGACGGGGTCGGCGGCGTTGACCGGGTCGGCGGCAAGCGCCGCCCAGGCAACGGCAGCGGCGAGGCTGAAGTTGAGGATCTTCACGTGGCTCCCCGAAGGGGTCCGGCTCGTAGCCGTCCGAGGCGTCCTGGCGCCAGAAGCAAGGTCGCGGCCGCACCGGCCGACACACCGGGCGCTCGCCGGAAGTACGCCGACAGGGAGTATAGCGCCGGCTGAAAAGGCGTGTCAACAGAAATGCCCATCGCGGGGAGGCGGGGGGCGGGGGTGCGCCAGCATTTTCTGACACTTGGCGAAGGCGCGAAACACGGCGCGTGTGGCACGGCGGGCCTTGCTTGCCACGCCGTAGCCCGAAGGGCGAAGGCGGGTCCCGCCGTGCGCCGAGGCACGGCCGGGCAAGACCGGCCGTGCCACACCGTGGTTTTGAGGGAAGCCTTGACCCTTTGCCACGAAATGCGGCC
>JAPLMM010000125.1 GCA_026387035.1 Planctomycetota bacterium | reverse complement strand
GGAGTCTATGGCGCGGAAAGAACAGGGACGCGTGCCGAAACGGATTTTGCGCGGCAAGATGCCGCGAGAATCGTTCGACCTCGGCGGGCGGACGTACCGGCTGGAGAAGGTGCTGAAGCAGGATTTTTTTGCGGCGACGGGACGGTACGCCGGGCCGGACGGCTGGCGCGTCGTGCTGAAGCACTACCACACGGACCCCTGGCTCGGCATCGGCCTGGAGTGGGCGGGCCGGCGGATGGCGGACCGCGAGATCCGGCATTACCGGATGCTCCAGGATTTGCCGAACGTTCCGCGATTCCTCGGGCGCATCGGCAAGAGCGCGTTCGCCCACGCGTGGGTCGAGGGGGAGGACCTCCTGGACCGCAAGACGAAAGTGCCGGACGATTTCTTCGACCGCCTGGAGGCGCTCCTCTCGGCGATCCACGCGCGGGGCATGGCCTACGTAGATATGAATAAGCCGGACAACGTCCTCGTGGGCCGGGACGGGAGGCCGGTGCTGATTGATTTTCAGATTTCGTGGGCGCCGCGGCGGTCGTGGGGGCCGCTGGGGTGGGCGAAGCGCAGGTTCCTCGCCGCGCTTCAGCGCGAGGACGTGTACCATGTGCGGAAACTGAAGCGCCAGCACCGGCGCGACTTGATGACGCCGCAAGAGATCGAGGCGAGTTACGAACGGACGTGGATTCTCTCGCTGCACCGCGTGGTGGGCGCGCCGCTGCGGGACCTTCGGCGCAAGTTCCTCGAATGGGTCGGGGCGCGGTAGACCGATCGCTCCCTCGCCCTACGCGCCTTTGCCTCGACCCAGCCCCGGAGGCGACAGAACGTGTACGTGATCCAGGCATGGCCACCGGGTTGAGGCGCGGCTTCCGCCTTGACGAAAGAAGCCGTCATGATGGTAGACTACCCGAAACGGCCCGCGGCGGTCGCAGGCCGGAGTTCGCCTGGAGAGTCTCGGCTTATGAAAGTGGCAGAAGGCGGTTCGGCACGGATGACCCTACGACACATCGCCGCAGAGACAGGCCCGGGGCGGCGGGCGCGGAGCCGGCTTGGGCTTGTTTCAGTCCACGTCGCCGTAGCCCTGCTGGCCCTGGTCTCGCCCGGGTTGGCGCAAGCGCCTGTGGATGCGGCACGCGACCAGGAGTTTGAGGAACTCGCAGGTCAGATCAGCCGCCTGAAGACATCGCCCAAGGAGCGGCGCGATCGCCTCAAGGCCGAGGCGCTGGATCCCCAGGCGCTGATCCTGCCGGAGGACACGGATCCCCTGGACGTGGTCCTGAGGCGAACGGGCGCCCTCGTGCAGTACTTCCGGCAACGGGGGTGGCTCCCCGCGCCGGCGCTGAGCGACTTCGAGTCGCAACTGGGCAGGCTGTCCGCCGCGGCGAAATCGACCCCGCAAGGCGGAGACCGCAGAGCCCTTTTCACCCAGGCATGCCAGTTGCGGCGTCGCATCGCCCTGGCCAGTCCGCTGCTCGACTTCGACCGCATCGTCTGCATGCTCGAACAGCCCGGCGACCAGCGTATCATCGAGCAGGCGCGGGCCGTCTGGCCCGGGCACTGCGCCGGGGGCGGGCCGCTCGTCCTCCAGGGCATCAAGTCCAACGCCGGGGCCGCGATGCCTCTGGCGGGCGTCCAGGTGGCTTCCGGGCCGTAGAAGGGCAAGGAACTCACGGGGAAGTTCTCGGGCCTCGAGTTGAGTTACGACGGCACGGAACTCCTGTTTGCCGCCACCACCGACGCGGACGTCTGGCACCTCTTCCGGTTCAACCTGGCCACCCGGGAACTCGTTCAACTGACCGACGGGCCGCACGACGATTTCGACCCGTGCCCGCTCCCGTCGGGGAGGATCGTCTTCACCTCGACACGGCGCGGCGGCGTCGGCCGGTGCGTCCTCACCCCGCAGTCCCTGACCTACACGCTGTACTCCATGGAACCGGACGGCTCGGATATCGTCTGTCTCAGTTATCACGAAACCAACGAATGGGCGCCCACCGTAAGCCACACCGGCAAGATCGTCTACACCCGTTGGGACTACGTGGACCGGCACTGGGGCACGGCCCATCACTACTGGGAATGCTACCCCGACGGGCGGGACCCCAGAAATTACCACGGCAACTACCCCCTGCCCTGGTCGGCCATGCCCGAGGGCGTGCAGCCCGCGCAATACGGAACGCGCGAAGGGGTCAGCGGGCGATTCCTGCGGCCCGACGCGGAGATCTCCTTCCGCCCCGTCCCCGATTCGCCGAAGTACACGGCCACCGCGGTCGGACACCATGAAGGTTTCTCCGGGAGCCTCATCCTGATCGACCCCCGCATTCCTGACGACGGCCGGATGGCCCAGGTCAGGCGGATCACCCCGGAGTACTTCTTCCCCGAGGTGGAGCCCGGCGCCGCCCACGCCTACGGCACGGCCTGGCCGCTCAGCGAGGATTTCTACCTCTGCAATTTCAACGCCGGGCTCTGCCTGCTGGACCGGTTCGGAAACCGGGAACTGATCTACGCCCCGGCACAGGGACAGCATCGTGTGCGGGACCCCTTCCCGCTACGGCCGCGCCGGACACCGCCCATCCTGCCCGTCCTGACCTGGCAGGGCAAACGCGAATCGTTGCCCGACCATCGCCGGGCGGTCATCAGCGTGGTGAATGTCTACGACGCGGACGCCGCAGGCAGGCTGCCCGAGGGCGTCAAGGTGAAGTGGATGCGTATCGTCCAGGTTATCCCCCAGATGCTCGACAACGAGTTCAACATAAAGACGGTCACCCTGCTGTCTTTTGCCAGCGACTCGATTGGCCGCATCCCGCTCGGGGTCGTGCCGGTGGAGGAGGACGGCAGCGTCTACTGCGAAGCGCCCGTGGAGAAGGCGATCTACTTCCAACTCCTGGACGAGAAAGGGATGGCCGTCCACTCCATGCGGTCGGCCACGTACGTCCACCCCGGCGAGCATCTGTCCTGCGCGGGGTGTCACGATAACAAGTGGAAGGCGGTGCAGCCGTATTCGCGGCCTGCCGCACTGAGACGCCCGCCGTCAAGACTCATGCCGGAAGTCGACAGCGGCGCCATGCCCTACAATTTCGTTCAACTGGTCAAGCAGCCCGTCTTCGACAAGGAATGCGTGCCGTGTCACAAGCAGCATCCCAAGGCGCCCGACATGAGTTATGCGTCGCTGGCCCAGTATGATCGGGCGTTCAGTTACCCCGGAGAATCGGGGCTGAACGTGCTGGGGGTCGGCGGGTCGCGGACCACGCCGGGGCGGTTCGGCGCGCACGCCTCGGGCATCATGAAAGCCCTCACCACCAAGCCCCAGCACAAGGACCTGAAACTGTCGGCCGACCAGTGGCGGCGGATCACGCTGTGGCTCGACCTCAACTCGAACGAGATCGGCTGGATCGGCAACGACCGCAGCCAGATCGCCGCCCAGAAGCGCGGCGAGGCCCTCTGGCCGCCCATTGATGTCGACCCATCGCATCCGACCGGGGTGGAGAAGGATTTCCCGGTGAGTCCTCCTCCGTAATCGCTCCCACGGGGCCGGGCGGCTGTTGCACGCGCCCCGTTCCCGGCGTGGGTGGAGTGTGCACCACTCCCTCAAGGGGCTGAACCTCGCCTTGGGCGGCGTGGGTCTTTGCCCGGAAAAGAGAAGGCCGTCCGTTGCGGCGGACGGCCCTCGTGGGTGCCTGGTGCTCGGGACAGGACTTGAACCTGCACGGCCGTTTTTATGGCCACCAGCACCTCAAGCTGGCGTGTCTGCCAATTCCACCACCCGAGCACCTCAACGGAAGAATAGAATCGAGCGCCGCCCCTGTCAAGGGCTTGCCGCGCGGGGGGTCCGGCGGGGTGGCCGCATTTCGTGGCACCTCGTCGAGGCCGCTTTCAAATCTGCGTGTGGCACGGTCCCGGCGCGCCGGGACACGGCCGGGCAAGACCGGCCGTGCCACACCGTGGTTTTGAGGGAAGCCTTGACCCTTTGCCACAAAATGCGGCCACACCCAAAAGGCGGGTGTGACTAATTTTTCTGGCACGGGTGTTGGGCATCGAAAGGGGCCGTAACAAGTGCCGGAGGTCCCGGCGCGCCGGGACCCCTACCGGGGCTGACAAGGAGGACGGGCCCTGCCAAAATCCGTGGTCACACCCCAAAAAGCAAGGCCGCGCGGAAACGTTTGCATTTCGGGGCCGCGGAACCTAGAATCCGGACGTTCCTGTCTGGGTGGGGCAACCGGAGGCGCGACGATGGCTGAGGCTCAGGGTCCCTTCGACGCATTCCAGCCATACTATGACCTGATGGTGAACTGGGAGCACCGGCTGGCGTTCGAGGCGCCGTTTTTTCAGCGCGTCTTTTCGAGCGCGAAGGCGCGGCGGGTGCTGGACTGCGCGTGCGGGACGGGTCATCACGTCCGGCTGTTCGCGCGGTGGGGGCTGGAGGCGGTCGGGTCGGACCTCTCGCCGGCGATGGTCGAAGACGCGCGGCGCCAGACGGGCGGCGAACACGGCAAAGTGCGGTTCGAAGTGGCGGATTTCCGGGACCTGCCGAAACGGTTCGACCGGCCGTTCGACTCGGTTATCTGCACGGGCAACAGCCTGGCGCTGGTGGACTCGCGGGACGGTCTGCGGCAGGCGGTCGCGGGCATGTACGAGATCCTGGCACCCGGCGGGGTGGCGGTGATCCACACGCTGAACTACGCCGTCATCCCCGAGGGCCAGAACCTGTACGAGGGGCCTCGCGTCCGGGCGGTGGACGACCGCGAGATCCTGTTTCTGAAGGTCGTGCGGAAGCAGCGCCAGCACTGCGAACTCGACGTCGTGGTGCTGGAGAAGCAGGCGGGTGAGTGGAAAAGAACCGAGACGCACGCCCGGGCCTGGGCGCTGGAGCAGCCGGAACTGAAGACCCTCGCGACCGAGGCGGGGTTCGTGCGGCTCCAGTTCTACGGCGGGTACGACCCGAAACCGTTTGACCCTGCCGCCAGCCGCGATATGATCCTCGTAGCCCGCAAGGAGAAGGCGGCGAAGTAGCAACCGTTACGCACAACGTTCCCGTTGAAAGGAGCCTCCGCATGAAACCCGTCACCCTGCGTCGGCGAGAGTTCCTGGGGGCGGCCGCTACGGCTGCGGCATTCACCCTCGTGCCGCGGCACGTCCTGGGCGGCCCAAGGCAGATTCCGCCCAGCGAGAAGATGAACATCGCCGGCATCGGCGTGGGCGGCATGGGGGCGTCGAACCTGAGGAGCCTCGAGACCGAAAATATTGTCGCCCTGTGCGACGTGGACCACGCCTACGCCGCCGAGACCTTCAAGCGGTATCCGAACGCCACGCCGTACAAGGATTTCCGCGAGATGCTCGACCGCGAGAAAGGCATCGACGGCGTGCTCGTGGCCACGCCCGACCACACACATGCCGTCATCTCGATGGCCGCCATGAAAGCCGGCAAACACGTCTATTGCCAGAAGCCTCTGACGCACGATGTGTACGAGGCCCGCATGCTCGCCCAAGCGGCCAGGGAAGCCAAGGTCGCCACACAGATGGGCATCCAGGGACACTCCGGCGAGGGCGTGCGGCTGATTTGCGAATGGATCTGGGCCGGACTCATCGGCGAAATTCGCGAGGTGGACGCCTGGTGCAGCCTCTCCTATTACCCGTGGGGCCACGCCGGGTGGAGCAGCAAGTATTCCGAGCGACCGAAGGACACGCCGACCGTCCCGCCGACGCTCGACTGGGACCTCTGGATCGGCCCGGCCCCGATGCGGCCGTATCACGAGGCGTATCACCCGGGCGTGTGGCGGTGCTGGTGGGACTTCGGTTGCGGCATGATGGGCGACCGCGGGGCCCACTCGCTGGATTCGGTATTCTGGGCCCTGAAACTCGGACCGCCCACGAGCGTGGAGGCTACCTCCTGCGGCAACACGAAGGACGTGCATCCGCTGTCGGCGATCGTGACGTTCCGCTTCCCCGCGCGCGGCGACCTGCCGCCGGTGAAACTCACGTGGTACGAGGGCACCCGCCCGCCGCGACCCGAAGGCCTCGAGGACGGCCGCAGGATGCCCGCCGAGGGCGGCGTGATCTTCAAAGGATCGAAGGGCAAGATTATGTGCGGCGTGTACGGCGAGAGCCCGCGCCTCGTGCCCGAGGCCCTCATGAAGGAAGCCAAGTTGCCCGAGAAGACCCTGCCGCGCGTCGCGGGCGGCCACGAACAGGACTGGGTCCGGGCCGCCAAGGCGGGCACGCAGGCCGGGGCCGACTTCGCGTACTCCGGACCTCTGACGGAGATGTGCCTGCTGGGCAACGTGGCCAAACGAGTGGACGCCCCCATCGAGTGGGATGCCGCCAACCTCAAGGTCACCAATCTGCCCGAGGCGAACGCCGTCGTGCGGACCGAGTACCGGAAGGGCTGGAGTTTGTAACGCACGCGCCGGGACCGTAAGGTCGCGGTTATCTCCATGGGGGCACAACAGATGACTCCAGAAGAAAAACTCCGCGCGCTGGGTCTCGAACTCCCCCCGGCCCCCAGGCCCGTGGGCGCGTACGTGCCGGCGGTGCGCACGGGCAACCTCGTTTTCGTCAGCGGCCAATTGCCGATGCGGGACGGCGAACTGATGACCCTGGGCCACGTGGGCGGCGAGGTGACCGTGGAAGAGGCGCAAGACTGCGCCCGCCAAGCGGTGCTCAACGCTTTGGCCGTGGTCGCGGCCGAGGTCGGCGGCCTCAAGCACGTCGCCCGCATCGTCCGCGTGACGGGCTACGTGGCGAGCGCGCCGGGGTTCACGGAGCAGGCGAAGGTGCTCAATGCAGCGAGCGAGTTGCTTGTCGAGATTTTCGGAGATGCCGGACGCCACACCCGCGTGGCCGTGGGCGCCGCCGAACTGCCGCTCGGCGCCCCCGTGGAACTGGAACTCGTCGTCGAGGTGAGCGGTTAATGCTGTTGCACGGTTTTTTCAACGCAGAGGGCGCAGAGAACGCAGCCTCTCGACCATGCTCGGGCTGCCCTGAGCGAGATCGAAGGGCAGAGAACAGCAAAGATAGGGGAACGGCAGCCGCTTTTTGCCGTTGTTACTCAATCCGTCCTCTGCGGTCTCCGCGGCCTCTGCGTTGAGAGCGCCTTGTGGAATTGGGGATCCATGCCGTGAAGATCGTCGTCCTCGACGGCTACACGATGAATCCGGGGGACTTGAGTTGGGAGGACCTCGAGGGACTCGGCGAGTGCACGGTGTACGAGCGGACGCCGCCGGAAAGTGTCGTGGAGCGAGCGGCGGGGGCCGAGGTCGTTTTGACCAACAAGGTCGTCCTCGACGGCGCGGTGATGGCCCGGCTGCCGGCCCTTAAGTACATCGGCGTCCTCGCGACAGGGTACAACGTCGTGGACACGGCCGCGGCGCGCGAGCGGGGAATCGTGGTGACGAACGTGCCGGCCTATTCGACGCGTTCCGTGGCGCAACTGGTGATGGCGCTGGTGCTGGAACTGGCGCACCACGTCGGGCACCACGCGCGGACCGTCCGCGAGGGGCGGTGGACGGCAAGCAAGGACTTCGCGTACTGGGACTGGCCGCTTGTGGAACTCGAAGGCCTCGTGATGGGGATCGTCGGGTTCGGGCGGACGGGCCGGGCGGTGGCGGAACTGGCGCGGGCGTTCGGGATGCGCGTCCTGGTGCACGCGCGGACGCCGACGGCGGAGCCCGGCGTCGAGTTTGTGGACCTCGCGACGCTCTTACGCCGAAGCGACGTCGTGAGCCTGCACTGCCCCCTGACGCCGGAAACCGAAGGCTTGGTGAACGCGAAGCGGCTGGCGCTGATGAAGCCGACGGCGTTCCTCATCAACACGAGCCGGGGGCCCGTCGTCAACGAGCGCGACCTGGCCGACGCGCTGAACTCCGGCCGCATCGCCGGCGCGGGCCTCGATGTTCTCTCGACCGAGCCGCCGAAGGCCGACAATCCGCTGCTCGCGGCGAAAAACTGCTTCATCACGCCGCACTTCGCGTGGGCCACGCGGGCGGCGCGCGAGCGGATGATGAAAACCGTCGTCGCGAACGTGCGGGCGTTCCTGGCGGGCCGGCCGCAGAACGTCGTCTCGTGAGCAGCCCACCACGGAGCGCGCCTCTGAAAGCGCCGAGAACTGGTTTCATAACTAAAGGGTGGCGGGTCTCCTGACCCGCCACCCTCCCAAAAGTCCTGGAAATCGCGGCGGTTCAGGAGAACCGCCGCGCAAGAGATTAGGAAACCAGTTCTAGCGTCAGGAGCAACCGGTGAGAATCCTTGCGATTGACCTTGGGGCTTCAAGCGGACGGATGATCGTCGGCACGGTCGAGCGAGGGCGGATCGAACTGGAGGAGACCTATCGCTTCGCCAACGGCCCGCGGGACGTCAACGGGACGAAACGGTGGGACGTGCCGGCGCTCGTGGAGGAGGTCCGGCGGGGCATCGCGGCCTCCGGCCGGGTGGACAGCCTCGGCATCGACACCTGGGGCGTGGATTACGGGCTGATCGACGAGCGCGGCGACTTGCTGGACCTGCCGTTCGCCTACCGCGACGCGCGCCACCAGGACGCCGTCCCCTATGTCTATCGCCTCGTCCCCCGGGATCGCCTCTACGCCATCACCGGCCTTCAGGAACTGGCGTTCAACACCGTCTTCCAACTGGTCGCCGAACAGCAGAAGCGTCCGGAGATGATCCGGCGCGCCGCCCGGATGCTCCTGATGCCGGAACTCGTGACGTACCTGCTGACGGGCGAGGCGCGGGCCGAGTATAGCATTTCGAGCACGACGGGCCTGCTGAACGCCAGGGCCCGCGACTGGGACGGCGACCTGGTCCGGGCGCTGGGTCTGCCGGAACGCCTTTTCGGCAAGATCGCCATGCCGGGCGCTCCTGCCGGCCGTTTCGGGGGCACGGCGGTCCACTTCCCCGCGACGCACGACACGGCCAGCGCGGTGGCGGCCGTCCCCGCGGTGGGTGGCGGCGAGTGGGCGTACGTGAGTTCCGGCACATGGTCCCTGATGGGGGCCGAACTCGAGGAACCCGTTCTCACGCCCGAAGCCTCGGCCTCCAACTTCACCAACGAAGGAGGCGTGGACGGCACGATCCGGTTCCTGAAAAACATCAACGGCCTGTGGCTCATCCAGGAATGCCGGCGCCTCTGGGCCGAGCAAGGTAAGGCCATGACGTTCTCGGAGATTGCGGCGGCGGCCGAGGCCTCCGACTACGGCGAGACGATCGATCCGAATGCCGCTCGCTTCTTCGCCCCACGGAACATGCCTGAGGAGATCGTCCAGGACCTCGCGAGCCGCGGCGCCCCCCTGCCCCGCAGCGAAGCCGACATCGCACGCTGCTGCTACTTGAGCCTCGCCGGAGCGTACCAGCGCGAACTGGATCGTCTCCAGCACGTGACGGGCCGGCGATTCGAGCGCCTGCACATCGTCGGCGGCGGGTGCCAGGCCCGGCTGCTGAACCAGATGACGGCCGACGCCGTCCGGATTCCCGTTTACGCCGGGCCCACGGAGGCGACCGCCCTGGGCAACATCGCCGTCCAGGCCCGGGCTTTGGGCCACTTCGCCAACCTCGAAGAATCCCGCCGGGCCATCGCCGAGGCGTTCCCGCCCGAGGTGTACGCGCCCTCGGACGCCTGAGCGAGCGGCGCCCTCGACGGCCGCACCCGTGCCGCTTCGCCCCTTTCGCCTTGAGGAACCGCGTCCGCCGTCCTATAATTCCTCCCTGAATCCGGTCGCGTGGAGGAAAGCCCGTCATGGCCAAGACGCTCACCTATAAGATCCTCGAAGCGCATCTCGTTGAGGGGCGCCTGGAGGCCGGCGCCGACATCGGCATCCGCATCGACCAGACCCTGACGCAGGACATCACGGGCACGATGGCGATGATGGAGTACGAGGCGATGGGCGCCCCGCCCCCCGCCACCGAACTCTCGGTCAACTACGTCGACCACAACATGATGCAACTCGGATTCGAGAACGCCGACGACCACGAGTTCCTGCGGACGTTCTCGGCGAAGCACGGCATGCATTTCTCGAAGCCGGGCAACGGCATCTGCCACCAGGTCCACCTGGAGCGGTTCAGCGCGCCGGGCAAGACGCTCCTCGGGGCCGACAGCCACACGCCGACCTCGGGCGGCGCGGCGATGCTCGCCATCGGGGCCGGCGGCCTGGACGTCGCGTGCGCCATCGCCGGGATGCCGTTTCACCTGGCGTGCCCGAAGGTGCTCGG
>JAPLMM010000124.1 GCA_026387035.1 Planctomycetota bacterium | reverse complement strand
CGGGTCGGAGACGATGGTGATGCGTTTTCCCAGGCGGCTCTGGAGTTCGAGGAGGCCGTCGCGTTTGACGTTGTTCAGGTAGTCGCCGACCTCCGGGTGGAGGCGGACTTCGAGTGTGGCGACGTTTTTCTGGTGGACGAGAAGGCGGACGTTGCGCATGACCTCCAGGGCCATGGACTCGGGGGTTTTGATAAGTCCGGCGCCTTTGCAGTAGGGGCAATCCATGTAGGTGGCGCGTTGGAGGCTGGCCTTGACGCGCTGGCGTGTCATTTCGACGATGCCGAACTTGCTCATGCGGAGCATTTGTTGTCTGGCGCGGTCGCCCTTGAGGGCGTCGCGAAGGGTTTTTTCGACGTGCCGGCGGTTTGCCTCCTTGTCCATGTCGACGAAGTCGATGACGATGACGCCGCCGAGATCGCGCAAGCGGATCTGGCGTGCGATTTCTTGGGCGGCCAGGGCGTTCAACTGGTGGGCGGACTCTTCGGCGTCTTTGCCGTGGCGAAACTTGCCGCTGTTGACGTCGATCGCCACCAGCGCCTCCGTCTGGTCGATGACGATGGTTCCGCCTCGGGGCAGGGGGACGATCCGGCTGTGGATCTGTTCGAGGGCTTCCTCGAGGTGGTACTTGTGGAAGAGTGGGACGGTGCCGTCGTAGAGTTTGGCGCGGTTGGCGTGGCGGGGCAGGGCGATCTTGAGGAACTCGACGACGTGCTTCAGGACGGGTTCGGAGTCGACCCAGATGGTTTCGGTATCGAGGGTGAAGATGTCGCGGAGGGTTCGGACGACCAGGTCGGATTCGCGGAAGATTTCGGCGGGCGCCTTGGCGCTCTGGGCGCTGGAGCGGACGACCTTCCAGAGACGAACCAGGTAGTTCATGTCGCGCGAGAGGTCGCGCTTGCCGCGGTCCTGGCCCGCCGTCCGGAGGATGAAGCCGAGGTTCTTCGGCGGGTTGATGGAGGCGAGGAGGTCGCGGAGTTGTCGGCGGACCTTGTCGTCCTCGATTTTGCGTGAGACGCCGAGGCGCGGCAGCGAGGGCATCAGCACCAGGTATCGGCCGGGGATGCTCAGGGCCGTCGTGACGCTCGGGCCCTTGGTGCCGATGCCTTCCTTGGTGATCTGGACCAGGAGTTCGTCGCCCTGGCGGAGGATTTCCTGGATCGGGAGGCGGTGCGGGCCTCGGCCCTTTTTCTCGCCGTCGGCGTCCGGACGCTTTCGGCTGGGGTACGCGCCCGGCACGAGGTCCGAGGCGTGGAGGAAGGCGTTCTTCGGCAGGCCGATGTCGACGAAGGCGGCCTGGATGCTCGGCTCGATGTTGGTGACGCGTCCCTTGAAGATGTTGCCGACGCGGCGGTCGGTGCTGGCGCGTTCGACGTAGATTTCCTTCAGCGCGCCGTCTTTGACGATGGCGATGCGGCACTCTTCGCCCTCGAGGACGTTGATGAGCATTTCCTGCGTCATGTCCGTGAAGTCCTTTCGCGTAGCGGGCGCCGCCTCATTCTACAACGCCACTTGAGCCTTTGCGCGGTGGGTCTCCCGACCCACCGCGCGATCAAACGGCCTTGGCCGGGCGCTGTTCCGCAGCCGCAAGCCGTAGCGCGGGGGTTTATCCCCCGCGCCCTCTTGCGCGGGGCACAAGGCCCCGCGCTACAGTTTTTTCTTTTGACACCTTGACGGCCGTTCTCCTCATGTAAGAAAGGGGCCCTCTGGGCTGCGGTTAAGAACACAGCGTAGTAGTATTAGCGTTTACCGCTTAGCGTTTTGGCGTCAGCCGAGGCGGATGGCGGTGCGGCACACGTCGGCCCGGGCGACCGTCTCCGAATCCAGGTCCAGCAGCCGGAGAACCTCGTCCGGCCGGACCGTTCCGTTGGGGCCGGTTCGCACGACCAGTCGGACGGTCCGGCCGTCGGCTTCGAGGCGCTCGATGAATCGGCGGGCGTCCAGGTGCTTGTCGCCCGTCGGCCGATGGCGGACCACCGGCGCTTCGGTTCGTGCAAGCAGCCGTTCGATCCGCCGCTCCAGGTCGGCGACGTCTTCGGGCAGGCGCGCGACGTACTCGACCGCGGCGGGGTGCGCCTTGTCGCTCGGGCGCATCAGGTCCAGGGCGGTCACCTCGATGTCGGCCGGAACTTCGCCGCGCAAGGCCTGGAGGACGGCGTCGGGATTGACCCAGTCGGCGAGTTCGAACTCCAGGAGTTCCGCCTCGGAGGCCGTGCCGACGCTGCGCGGTTCCACGAGCGACATCTTCGGGCGCGGATTGAACCCCTGGCTCATGCGCAGGGGCAACCCGGCGCGCCGAAGCGCCCGCTCCCACAATCGCATCATGTCATGGTGGCTGAGGTACCGCTTGTCCCCGGCCACACGAAACCAAAGTCGCAACCGTTGGCGAAACACACGACCCCCGTCCGCTCCAGGCCCGGCCGCCGGTCCTTTTCAGGACGCTGGGCGGCTCTTCTCAGATGAGTTCCGTCTTGCCCGGCACGGGCACGGGCGGCGGCGTAAAGGGCCCGAAGGCGTTCCAGTTCTCGGGACCGAGCCGGAGTTTCGACGACTCGGTGGCCCATTTCCAGGAGAGTTCCCGGCCGGTGTAGGCGGCCATGCGGCCCATGACGGCCGTCATGGTCGACTCGGCCACCTGCTTGGTCTCGTTGTAATGCGGACCATCGCCCTTGATGCTCGCGAGGAAGTCCACGTGTTCCTGGACGCCGGGGTTGGGGTTCTGGCCCTGGTAGTTCCATTTCGTCTCGCCGGAGATGTCGCCGTTGCAGTTGGAGGATCCCTTTTCGCCGACGACGCGTTCGCTGACGCGGCCGGCGCCCCCGGGCCAGTGCGAGCAGTAACTGGCGCAGCGGACGCCGCCGGGGAACTCGTACTCGACGGCGAAGTGGTCCCAGATGTTGCCCGGCTCCTCGCGGGTCTGGCGGCCTCCGACGGCCACGCACTTCTCCGGAGGCGACCCGAGGGCCCACAGCATGATGTCGATGTTGTGGATGTGCTGCTCGACGATGTGGTCGCCGCAGGTCCAGCACCAGGCGTACCAGTTCATGACCTGCCACTCGATGTCGGACATGTTCGGCCCGCGCGGCCGGTTGTGCGTGACCGGCCCGCCCATCCAATAGAATTGGCCGCCGACGACCTTGCCTATCCGGCCGTTGCGGATCTCCTCCAGGGTGGCCCGGTACCGGTTGGAGTGGCGCCGCTGGGTGCCGGCGACGACCGTGAGTTTCTTCTGCGTGGCCATCTCGTGGGCCTTGATCATCTCGCGGTAGCCCCACGGGTCCACGCAGACGGGCTTCTCCATGAACACGTGCTTGCCGGCGGCGATGGCGGCGGGGACGTGATGGGGCCGGAAGCCCGGCGGGGCGGCGGTGACGATGGCGTCGACGCCGCTCGCGATGACCTTCTCGTAATTGTCGAACCCGCCGAAGCACGCCTCCTCGGTGGCGTCTACCGTGGCGCTGAAGTTCTGGTCCTTCTTCAGATTGTTCATCGAGTCCTTGGCGCGGTCCCCCCACAGGTCGCCGAAGGCGACGACCTTGACGGCGGTGTTGCGCTGCTTGGCGGCGTTGAGGAAGTCCCGGATCGCCCCGTTGCCGCGACCCCCGCACCCGATCAGGCCGACCTTGATCGTGTCCGAACCGGCGGCGTAGATGTGGCTCGTGCCGAGGCTCGATACCAGGGCGGCGGCCGACATGGCCGCCGATGTCTTCAAAAATTCCCGGCGCGAAACCTCGCTCCGGCTGCTCCCGCTGGATTCCTGCTCGTGCATCTTCATGGGCCATCTCCTCTCGCGGCTTCCTTGTGCGTGGCGGACGGCGGCCGTTACACCGTTGCCTTTT
>JAPLMM010000123.1 GCA_026387035.1 Planctomycetota bacterium | reverse complement strand
CTGGGAACCGTACCTCGGTGCGGTCAAGGCGACCTGCATCCCCATCATCGGCCGGACCGCCGCGGGGCTCCTGGCGCGATGGGAAAACTTCTTCGCCGGGCACGACGAATCGGATACGCTCGACGGCCTCATCGGCCGTCTGGAAGGAAAAGCAGGACGCCAGCGCCCTGCGGACATGCAGTCCGCCGACCCGGGACTCCATCCCGAAGCGCCCTTCGGACGCGAAGCCCGCCTCATCCAGTTATCCGAGCCGACGCCCGACGGGTGCGTCGAGTTCATCGACCTGGCGGGCGTCAAAGAGGTCGCGTCCGGCACGTTCGGCCTCCGGGTGGACGGCGACAGCATGGCCCCGCGCATCCTCGACACAGACATCGTCATCTCCCGGCGAGACGCCTTCCCGGAACCGGGACAGACCGCCATCGTCCGACTCCAAGGCCGCATCGGCGTCACCGTCAAACTGTGGCGCCCCGAGGGCGACCGCGTTCATCTCATCCCCGTCAACGAAGCGTACGATCCAACGGTGTGCCGGCGGGACGACGTCCTCTGGGCCTGCCGGGTCCTCGGAGTCGTTCGCCTCTGACGGCGGCGCGGCCAGCGCCAGGATCGCGGCCGCGGCAGCCGCCAGAACCGCCCCGAGAATCGCCATCCACTTGATTCGCCGCAGCCTTCGCGCGAATCGCTCGGCCAACGGCGGACTGGCGAGCACCTCTTCCAGAAACCGCCGGCGCCGCGCTACGCTGAAATGGCGCCAGCCCCGGGCCGTCTCAGCGGACCCGTTCAGCCGCGCGATCCGCCCCAAGGCGCTCGTGAAGGCCCGAACCCGATGTTCGCAGAGCGCCAAGGGCGATGCTCCGTCCCCGCCGATTCGGATATCATCCTCCGGCGGCGAGCAACCTTCGGGGCACGACGTGGCCTGCACGGCAAAGAGGTCGCACTCCGCCTCGCAGCGCCGCGAGATAAAGCCAAAAAGCAGCCACCAATAAGCGACCAGAAAAGCGGCCGTCACGAGGCTGAGGGCCACCGGCGAATGCGTCACGACCGCCGCGGCCTCCCCCACGAGGATCATCGCCCCCATGCCCCCGATCGCCAGCGCCATGTAGAGAAGCACGTGACGGTACTTGACGTGCGCCACCTCGTGAGCGAAAACCGCCTCCAACTCCTCGCTCGGAAGCGCCAGGAGCAGCGTATCGGTAATCAGGATGTATCGCAACGGCCCGATGCTGCCCACCATGCACCCGTTGGCGATCGACAGGTTGGTCCGCCAGACCAGGATGTCGCCGACGCGGACTCCGGCGCGCCCCGCCAAAGCCGTCAGGCGCCGGCGCAGGTCGCCCTCCGGAAGCCGCTCCGTCCGCCAGCACAGACGGATCCACGGCCCGGCCAGCACCGCCACGGCCACCACCCCCCCGACGAGGAGTATGGTGGCGAGCGGCATCGAATCCGGCGGCCCCAGGAAACGGACCAGGAGGTCATGGACCGCCAGAAGCGCCGCGAGCGGAACGAAAACCACGAGCAGATACTGACGCAGAAGAAAGACCAGGTATCGCGGGAGCGTCCAGGCCGCTCCGGCCATCACGACGCCGGCCCGTGCGAACATGAACGCGCGCAGCCGGCGGTCCGCCCAGTAAAGGGCCGTCCACGAGAGAACCAGGAGCACCAGGAACGGCGCCGCCATCAGGAGGAAACCCAGAAACATCCGTTTGTCGCCGGCCAGATGCGCCGCCAGAGCCGGCCAGTTCAGCGCGCCGAGCATGATCCCATACGCGAGCAGCACCACGAGCCGGTATGCCTTGGCCGCGCGGCCCACCCGCAGGAAGAAACGCTGTTCCTCCGCCTCAAGCGCCCCGCGGCGGAGCGCCAGCGCCCCAAGGATCCATCCGGCTGCGAACACGCCGAGCGCGATCGCCGCCACGGCGCCTAACGTCGTCGCGACGTCGGGCGGCGGCCCCTCCGGCGCGACTTCCATCGCCAGAAGCGCCATGATCAGGCCCACGAGGACCGTCGCGTGCATGGGCTCTCCCCGCCGGCTGAGGACTAGGCTCTGTCTGAAAAACCCCCATCGGGTGGCGGCCTTCCCAGGCTGCCACCCGTTTCACGTTCTCCTGGTTCTTCGCGGCGGTCCCGGCGCGCCGGGACCGCTGCGCGTTTCTCAGACAGAGCCTAATCCTTCTTCCGATCCTCTTCGGGACGGTGTTGAATCCGCGGCTTGTAGGTAAAATAGTCGAACTTCGGACTTTGAACCATTCCGTGGCAGGACATGCACCAGCGAGAGGAGAGGAAAATCTTCGGCTCGGCCTTCTTGCCCTTCTCGTGGTGATAGCTGTTCACGACGTGACAGGCCTGGCACGTCACGCGCCCCAGGGCGGGCGTCTTCGCCATCGAGACGAATCCGCCCTTCCGACCGAAACCCATCGTATGGCACATGAGGCACTCGGGATCGTCCTGGCGACCCGCTTTCCGGATCGGTTCGTACGCCCGCGCGTGGGCCGTCGTCTGCCACCGCTTGTATTCGGGCTCGTGGCATTTTCCGCACGCCTCGGCCGGCTCGTAGGCGACGGGGATCGGCGTGTCCCAATCCGTTTCCGGCTTCTCCTTCGCCTCCTTCACGTAGTCCCAATATAGGTCCTCGACCCACTTGGCTCCCGGCACGCGGGCCGACAGTTCCGTCAGCGTCTGCTTCCACTCCGGGCCGCCCCCCGCGTCGCGGCGAAGCGCCAGCGCGCCGAGGATGTCCCCCGCCTGGCCCGCCCCGACGAGAATCGC
>JAPLMM010000122.1 GCA_026387035.1 Planctomycetota bacterium | reverse complement strand
CTCGACCCGGACACGGGAAAACCGCTCGGGCCGACCGTCCGCGCGACGAAAACCGTGACGATGGCAGCGATCAAGATCGGTTTCCGCAAACCCGGCGCCGAGGAATACACGGGCGAGGTCGTCCTCGCGGACATCGGCGTGCCGTTCACGCGATTCCAGGGAGACGCGGGCAAGAAGGGATAGGCCGTGGCGGAAAGCAAACGACTTCTGGTCCTGACGCGCGAGCGGGCTGGCGCCCCGTTTCGGCAGCGCATCGAGCCGTATCTCGCGCCGCTGGCGGAGCGCAGCATCGCGAGTGAGGTGGTCGAACTGGCGCGGTCGCCGTTGGAGCGCCGTCGGCAGATGCGCCGGGCGCGCGAGTTCGACGGCGTGCTGCTTCACCGCAAGACGCTGACGGCGTGGGACGGCGGCATCCTTCGCCGGGCGGCGCGCCGCCTGATCTACGACTTCGACGACGCCGTGATGGTCCAGGCGCGTTCGCCCGCCCGGCCGCACCCGGGCCGCCTGCGCCGCTTCGCGCGGACCGTGAAGGCGGCGAACCTCGTCCTCGCGGGAAACCCGACTCTGGCGGACCACGCGCGGTCGGCCTGGGCGGCCCGCATCGAGGTCGTGCCGACGGGGCTGGACGCCGGGCGCTTTCGGCCGAAGAGCGATTACGAGACGGCCTATCCGCTGCGGCTCGTGTGGATCGGGAGCCGGAGCACCCTGAAGCAGTTGGAGCCTTTCCGGCCGGTGTTCGAGGCCCTCGGGCGCGCGATGCCCGAGGTCACGCTGCGCGTCATCGCCGACGCCGAACTCGACGTGCCCGGCCTCACCGTCGAAAACGTGCCGTGGACCTTCGACGCCGAGGCGCGCCTGCTGGCCGAGTCGGACATCGGCCTGGCGCCGCTGCCGGACACGGCCTATACGCGCGGCAAGTGCGGGTTCAAGGTGGTGCAGTACATGGCGGCGGGGCTGCCGGTCGTCGCGAGCCCCGTGGGCGTCAACGCCGACTACGTCGAGGACGGGCGGACGGGCTTCTGGGCCGAGACAGTCGAGGAGTGGGTGGAAGCGGTCCGGAGCCTGGCGGGCGACGCGGCCCTTCGCGGCGAAATGGGCCGCGCGGCACGCCGACGCGCCGAAACCGAATTCGATTTTGCCGTCCTCGCGCCGCTCGTCCGCGACCTCGTGGAGGAGGCGCTGCGGTAGACAGCAGCACTGGCGGGCAAGCCGCCAGTGCCACCCGGCGCAGAAAAGGCGCGGGCTCAGCCGGCCAGGAACTTCTCCAGGCGGTCGAGGCCTTTCGTGATTTGTTCCATGCTGGTGGCGAAGGAGAGGCGGACGCAGCGGTCGTCGCCGAAGGCGGCCCCCGGCACGAGGGCGACGTGCGCCTTCTCGAGCGCCTGGGTGGCGAAGGCGACGCTCTTCGGCTCCTTGGCGCCCGGGCCGAGGACACGGTCGTAGGCGGCGCTAAAGTCCGGGAAGGCGTAGAACGCGCCCTGGGGTCGGACGCAGGTGACGCCCGGCATCTTGGCGAGGCGGTCCACCATGTAGCGGCGTCGACGGTCGAACTCGTCGCGCATTTTTCGCAGGGGTTCCTCGGGTCCGGAGACGGCGGCGAGGGCGGCGTACTGGCTGATGGAGGTGGGGTTCGAGGTGGACTGGTCCTGGAGGTTGCCCATGGCGTTGATGAGGTCGGGGGGTCCGGCGGCCCATCCGATGCGCCAGCCGGTCATCGCCCAGGATTTCGACGCCCCGCCGAACGTGATGGTCTGTGCGGCGATCCGATCGCCGAGCGTGGCGAACGAGCAGGTGTCCACGCCGTCGTACACGAGTTCGTTGTAGATTTCGTCGCTGAAGACCCAGAGGTCGCGTCCGGCGACGGTCTCGGCGATGGCCTTCAACTCCTCGCGTGTGTACACGGCGCCCGTCGGGTTGGAGGGCGAGTTGAGGATGACGGCGCGCGTCCGGTCGGTGACGGCTTCGGCGAGTTGCTCGGCCGAGATCTTAAATTCCTGGTCCGAACCTGCGTGGAGAATGACGGGCTCGGCGCCGGCGAGGCGGATCATTTCGGGATACGAAACCCAGTAGGGGGCGGGGAGGATGGCCTCGTCGCCGGGCTCGAGGGTCGCCAGGCAGGCTTCGTAGAGGGCGTGTTTACCGCCGCAGGTGATGATGACCTGGGAGGACTCGTACTTCAGGCCGCACTTTCGCGCGAGGTAGTCGGCGACGGCGGCCTTCAATTCCGCCAGGCCCGACGACGGCACGACGTAACCGTGGTGGCCGTCGCGGATAGCGCGGATGCCCGCCTCGCAGATGTGCTCGGGCGTCCGGAAGTCGGGCTCGCCCGCGCCGAAACTGACGACGTCCACGCCCTGGGCCTTGAGGGCCTTGGCCTTGGCGCTGACGGCCAGGGTCATGGATGGGAGAATGGTTTGGACTCGCCGACTGATTTGCATGGGCACGGCCTCCACGGATTCCCCGGGACCGGGGAGCATGGTAACGGGGCGCGAGCGCGATTTCCAGCCGTCACCGGGGCTGAGTGAAACGAGGCGAGGCCGACATGGGTCGGCCCCGCCGCTGGCGTCGGTCGTTGCGGCCTCAATCCCTTCCGGTAAGCCCCATGAGGCCCAGGAAGCGGTTCAGGGAGAGGATGGGGATGCCGAAGTCCTTTGCGCGGTCCATCGCCGCGGTGTAAGCGACGAAGGCGACCCGCGCCTCCTCATACAGTTGCCGCTCCATCGGGCCGGCATCCGGGGCGGGAGCGGCGACCACGGCCGGCTGCTCGCCGGCGATGAGGTAATCGGTCTGGACCGACAGTTCGGTTTCCACGCGCCCGCCGAGTTCCTGGATGAGCGCCTTGAGGCTTCCGGAATCGTCGGCGCCGTCGCCATCGACGTCTATCTTGCCGACCAGCATGAACCGCAGGCGTCGGCCTCGGTCGTACACGGGGTTGTGAAGCACGTCGCCGGCGACGATCGGGTCATTGCCCTGAACCGTCACGCGCAACTCGCTGGCGTCGTCCATGATGCGGACGACGCGGACGGAGGCCTTGGGCTTCGGCTCCTCCTTGCCGAGTTCCGCCGGGCTGAAAACGGAGAACGGCATGCCGAGCAGGACGCCGTCCTTCTTCCCGATGTCGGCATAGGCGACGGACCCGAGTTCGGCGACCTTGACGACATGGCCGTCGGCCGCCATTTCCGTCGGAATCTTCCCGAGAGTTTCGAGTTTGCCCTTCAGGTCGCTGATGGCGTTGTCGCGGGTGAGGATTTCGCGCCCGAATTTCTCCTTCTCAATCTTCCACTGCCGGCGCTCTTCCATCAACTGGTCGCGGACGCGCTTGGTCTCATCGTTGAACTGCACGCTCTGCTGGACGGCCCTATCGCGTGCCGTCACTTGGCGTTTCCGCTCGTCCGCCAGGTTCTGCTGAAGTTGAGCCACCTGGACGGCGTGTTGCTCCTTGGCCGCACCCAGTTCGGCCTGGAGGCCCTTGATCTGGCCCTTCAGGTCTTCCATGGACTGGTTATTCTGGCGAACCTCGATGACGAGGGCCCCGATCCGCTGCAGCGCCGACCGGACGGCCACCTGCATGCTCGTCATCCGGACCTCTCCCGGCGCGCCGGGATCGCCGACGGCCGAATAACTTTTTTTGAGCGTCTCGCTGCACTGCACGAGGATGTCGTTGGTGGAGTTCAGAACGTCGCTCACACTCTGGCGCAATTGCTGGCCCTGCTGCGTGCTGAACGGGTCGCCCAGGAGGCGCTCCGTCAGCCGCTGAATCTCAAACCGATACTCGTTGGCCAGTTTTTCCTTGGCCTCGATCACGTCCACCAGCGTGGCGCCCTCGCCCTGGTACTTGTCGAGCACGTCGCGCCAGACGTCCCGGCCCGACTCCTTGGCGCGCTCGAGGCGCTCCTGGCCGAATGTGTTCACACTGTGCTGGTCCATCAGGCTCCACGCCCACGCCAGGCCGACGCCCAGGCCGACGGAAATCACCACGAAAGCGATCAGCAGATACAACTGGTAGGGGCTCGCACGCCGGGCACGAATCATTCGCCTCGCCATCAGAGGACCTCCGATTTTATCCGTTACAGGCCGACCTCGCCTCCGCGCCGTTTGGGCAGGAACGAATGGCACGGGTCAGCCGCGGCCGCACGCTCCGTCTGTCAATCGCCGCGTAACCCTAGGTCTGGCGGGCATTCTTGTCAACCAAAAAAGTCCCCGCTCGGGGCGGCGGACCCGGCGGATTGCGCTTCTCCTTCATGTTATACGCCCCCAGCCCGCCCGAGCGCAAGGTCCCCCAAGCCGCTTGACAACGCCCCCCCCGACGCCTACGATGCGCGCCGTCTGGAAGAAGCCGTTTCTCCCCGGAACCCGAGTCACAGGTCCCGAGCGCATGCCCCGACGGCTCTACGTCATCGACAGCCACGGCCAGTTGTACGCGAGTTTCTACGCGCTGCCGAACCTGACCAGCCCCAAAGGCGAACCGACCGGCGCCACGTTCGGTTTCGTGGGGACGATCCTGAAGATCCTCCGCGACGAAAAGCCCGACTACCTGGTGGCCTGCTTCGACCTGCCGGGCCCGACCCATCGCCACGAGGCTTTCGCGGCATACAAGGCCCAGCGCCAGCCCATGCCGGACGACCTGGTGGTCCAGGTTCGCCGCGCCCACGAGATTCTGGCGGCGATGGGCATCCCGGCGGTCGAATCACCCGGCTACGAGGCGGACGATTGCATCGCCGCCATGGTCGAACGCGGACGCCGCGCCGGACTCGACGTCGTCATCTGCAGCCGCGACAAGGACCTCGAACAGTTGGTCGCCCCCGGCGTCACGATGCTCGATACCAAGACGTTCGAGCATCTCGACCCGGAGGGCATTCGGGAGAAGCGCGGCGTCACGCCGGAGCAGACGGTCGACGTGCTCGCCCTCATGGGCGACGCCACCGACAATATCCCCGGCGTCCCCGGCATCGGACCGAAGACCGCCACGAAACTCATCGCCGAGTACGGGTCGCTCGACAACCTCCTCGCCCACGCCGACGAAGTGAAAGGCAAGGTCGGCGAAAACCTGCGCGCCCACCGCGACGCCGCTCTCCAGAGCCGCGGGCTCGTCCGACTCCACGCCGACGCCCCCATCGACCTCGACCCCAAGTCCTGCGCGACGCCCGAATCCTTCGACCGCGCGGCGGTGGTGGCGCTCTTCCGCGATCTCGGCTTCAACGCATTTTTAGAGGAACTGAACCTTTCGGGCGAAGCGGCCGGGCCCGCCATCCGGACCCGCCTTGTGGATTCGCCCGAGGCGCTGGAGAAACTCGCCAAGGCCCTCGCGCGCGAGAAGGCCTTCGCCTTCGACACCGAAACGACGAGCGTTTCCCCGCGCGAGGCGGAACTGGCGGGGCTCAGTTTCGCCTGGACCACCGGCGAGGGTTACTACGTCCCCCTGAAAGGCCTCGAGGCCGACCGTTGCCTCCCCTTGAAGAAGGTGATGGCCGCCCTCCGGCCGGTCCTCGAATCGCCGAAGCGCCTCCTGGTCGGCCAGAACGTCAAGTACGACCTGCTGGTCTGCCGCCGCGCGGGCCTCGACCTCGCCGAGCCGTTCTTCGACACCATGGTGGCCGCCTACCTCGTGAACCCCGGCCGGCGCGAGTACAACCTCGACGCCCTCGCCCTGGACTACTTCGGCCACAAGAAGATTCCCCTCGCGGACCTGCTGGGCGCGAAGAAGAACGAGCGCACGATGGCCGAGGTCCCCATCCAGCAGGCCGCCGAGTACTCCGTCGAGGATGCCGTCGTCACCTGGCGCCTCAAGCAGCGCCTCGAGGCGGAACTCCAAGACGCGGGCCTGGCGGACCTGGCGCGCGAGGTCGAAATGCCCCTCGTTCCGGTGCTGGCGGCGATGGAGGAGACCGGCGTCGCCATTGATACCGAGGTCCTGACGGAGATCGCGAAGGACCTCGAGACGCGCCTCGCACGGCTCGAGAAGCAGATTTACGAGGAAGCGGGTCACGAATTTCTCATCAACTCGCCTCAGCAACTCGGTCGGGTCCTCTTCGACGAACTCGGCCTGAAGCCCGTCAAGAAGACCGCGAAGAAGACGCGGCCTTCGACCGACGCCGGGGTCCTCGAGGAACTCGCCCGCCGCCATCCCCTGCCCCGGCTGGTCCTGGAG
>JAPLMM010000121.1 GCA_026387035.1 Planctomycetota bacterium | reverse complement strand
TCGGCCATCTGGGCGCGGATGAATTCGCCGTCGGCATCGTCGCCCGTCAGTCCGACGGCCTCCAGGGGAATAGCCTCTTTCCCCGGCGGCGGGCCGAACTTCGCCACGTCCAGGAGGCAATTGTACGGCGCGCCGCCCGTGCCGCGCGCCTCTTCGAGAATGTTCGAGAGGGTTTCTTCCTGCGGCCAGCGGTCGCAGATATAGAGGTGGTCGATGATCCAGTTGCCTGCCCCGGCGATGCCGCGTCGCTCGTCGGCCATGGTTCTCCCGTTCTGGAGGGGCCCCGCGAGGAGAGCGGCCCGCCCAGCCTTCGCCCTTTGGGCTACGGCGGGTCTCCGCTGCGCTTCGACAAGCGGGCCGGCGAACCAAGCGCCCATCGCGCCACCCGCCTCCGTCCCGGAGCCTGCCCGCCGAAGCCTCGGCGAAGGCGGGTCCCTTTGTCCCTCGCTGCCGCCACGCGATGGCGTTTTGTTAGAGGCTCTCAGGCCTCGGCGACGGACTGCCAGGTTCCTTTGCCGGCCGAAGCCAGGACGGCGTCGCACACGTATTGGGTCGCGAGGGCGTCGCGGAAGGTCGGATGGACCGGCTTGCCGGCCGCCAGGCCCTCGAAGAAATCCGCCACCTGGTGGACGAACGAGTGCTCGTAACCGATCGCCAGACCGGGCACCCACCAGTGGTCCATGTAGGGCATGTCGCTGTCGGTCACGTGAATGGACCGCCAGCCGCGAACGATCGATTCGTCGCGATGGTCGAAGTAACTCAGGCGGTGCAGGTCGTGCAGGTCCCACGCGATGGACGCGTGCTCGCCGTTGATCTCGAACGTGTAGAGGGCTTTGTGCCCGCGCGCATAGCGCGTCGACTCGAAGACGCCCAGCGAGCCGTTCCCGAACCGCGCGAGGAAAGCGCAAGCGTCGTCGATGCCGACCGGCTCAACCTTGCCTGTGAGGGTGTGCTTGCGCTTCTTGATGAACGTCTCGGTCATTGCCGTCACGCTCTGGATCGGCCCGTTCATCCATAGGGCGGTGTCGATGCAATGGGCCAGGAGGTCGCCTGTGACGCCGCTGCCGGCGACGGCGACGTCCAGGCGCCAGAGCCCGTCCCCGCCCTGGGGCAGGTCGGCGGAAATCGTCCAGTCCTGAAGGAACACGGCCCGGTAGTGGAAGATGCGGCCGAGCCGGCCCTCGTCCACCAGTTGCTTGGCCAGCGTGACGGCCGGCACGCGCCGGTAGTTGTACGATACCAGGTTGGGCACGCCGGCCTTCTCGACCGCCTCGACCATTTCTTTACCTTCGGCGCCGTTCCTGGCGAGCGGTTTTTCACACAGGATCGTCTTGCCGGCCTCGGCGGCGGCGATGGCCATTTCCTTGTGCATGTTGTTCGGCGCACAGATGTCCACGATGTCGATGTCGTCCCGCTCGACCAACCGGCGCCAGTCCGTTTCGACCGACTCGTAACCCCAGCGGTCGGCAAACTGCTTCGTCTTCGCCTTCTCCAGGCCGAAGGCCGCCTTCAGCACCGGCCGGTAGGCCAGGTCGAAAAAGTTGCTGACCCGGAGATAGGCATTGGAGTGGGCGCGGCCCATGAAGCCGTACCCGATCATGCCGACGTTCAGCGGCTTGGCCATGGCAGTCGTCTCCTCGCTCTTATCCGAACCGGGCGTTCAACTTGTTCACGAACTTCTTGCACCGCTCGGTCACAGCCCAGGCGTCGGGCCAGAAGCACAGGTCGATCGTCCACCAGTTGTGCGGCACGCCGGCGTCGTTGAGGGCCGGCACCATTTCGTCCCAATCGATCAGGCCGTCGCCGAACGGCGCGTGCGTGCTCGTCTCGTCGCCGTGCAGCGTGCCGTCCGAATCGATGATGTGAATGTGGTTGATCTTGCCCGCCAGGCGGCGCACCAGTTCCACCGCCCCGCCGGGCAGCGTTTCGACCGGGCCGGGCTGGCGCGACCCGACGGCCGCCACCATGTGCGCGTGGCAGGTGTCGAGCAGAACGCCGAACCGCTCGTGGTCGACCTCGTCGACGATCCGCAGGATGTCGGACGGCTTGTTGAAAGCAAAGCCCGGCTCGAACTCCCACGTGACGTAGAGGCCCTGGTCGGCGGCCTCCCGCGTGCAGACCTTCCAGGTCTCGACGACGCGCTTCCGGGCCGTCTGGGCGTCCACTTCCTTGAAGATCGTCGGCGGCTGCACCGTG
>JAPLMM010000120.1 GCA_026387035.1 Planctomycetota bacterium | reverse complement strand
CCCGCCGGGAACCGGAATCAGCGACCAGAAAATCCATACCACCGGCATGTTGATGAAGAAGTGATGCAGCCGTGCATCGCTCCCCAGCCCGGTCGCCAGAAAGTAAGTGGCGAAGACGGAGACGGCCTGCGCGGCCCAACTGTAGACGACCGAAAGGGCCACGGTCCCCTTGTGATGCCGGTAGATAAAGAGCGCCTGGTCCACGCGCGCCACGACGTGCCCGACCGGCAGCCGCGCGAGCAGCCGGTCCAGCCGCACCAGGCGTCTCAGCCGCCGGCTGTAGAAGATCCAGCCGCCTGCCGCAGCCAGGCCGAGGAACACCGCCAGGATGATCCGCGCGGAGCGCACGCGTTCATCGCCGAGCGTCGCCATCGCCGCCGCCGCCCCCAGAATCGCGAGCGACACCATCCCGATGAGGCGGTCCAGGAACACGACCGTCACGGCCTCCGCTTTTTGGTGGGTCCGGCGGGCGATGTACCACGCCTTGACAAAGTCGCCGCCCGTTGAGCCTGGCATCCAGTTGTTGAAGAACCATCCGATGTACGTCAGGCGCAGGCTCTCGAGAAACGTGATGTGAATCCCCTGGACCCCGAGGAGAAGCCTCCACCGCACCGCCCCGATCGGCGATTGCAGCGTCATGACGCCGAGCGCGGCCGCGACCCACCACCAATCCTGCGCGAGGCGCGCGGCAATCGTCTTGATCCCCGCCACGTGCAGCCCGTCTGGACGGACCGTGTCGTTCCACTCGGCCTGGCTGACGACGTACGCCACGAGCGCCGCCATCACCGCCAACCGCAACACGTGCCAGAGGATCGCCTTCGACTTCTTATTCACGCCTGCCTTTCTGCGTTGTGGGCTGCTTCCTCGGTGCGGTTCTCGAGCATTTCGAGAAACGCTTCGAGTCGCGTCCCGCCGTGGCGGGCGAGCGGGCCCGGCCGGTCGAACTCCAACGTCAGCATCGGTGCCTGCACGCCCTCCCGCAAAAGCCGGTCCTGGATGTGCCGGAAACAGAACGTCTGCACGTAATGCACGAGGCCGTCCAGGCGGCGCTGGCGCACCGCCCGGCGGAGGTCCTCGATACGCCCCGCGACGCCGTACGGATACGTGTACGCGAGGTACTGCGCGACGAGATCCGCCGCCGGCGGGTCCGCCGCCGGCATGCTGAACTGTCGCTGGAACTCGTGGAAGACGGCGCGCGCCCCGCGGCCTTCGAGAAACTCATAAAGCCCGCCGCAGATGGGCGGAATGCCGACGTAGCCCAAGCGGAGTCCCCCGACCGCGGGCCGGCGCCCCCGCGCCTCCACCAGGAAGGCTTCCGCCTCCCGCCGGTACCTCTCCGGGTCGCCGCCGAAGTCGCTCGCCCCGATGAGCCAGCGGTGGTTCTCTTCGCCAGTCACCTTGCCTTCCTGCCATGCGAGGCGGTCGATTTCGGCCAGCGCCCGCCGCACCGGCTGAAGGCGCTCCCGCTGGCGCTCCGCGGCCGCGCGCGTCGTCCCAAGTTGCTGCGCCAGCGCGTCCAACGCCTCCGCCAGGCGCCGAGCATCCTTCGGGTACGGGTAATTGAACGCAATGACCTCGACGCCCTCGGACTCGAGGATTTCCACGAGGGCGTGCGTGTTGGAGCAGTCGCCTTGGGCGACGCCGATGACGCGCCGGATCCCCAGCCGCCGCGCCGTCGCGTAAATGCCCTTGATCCAGGCGCACGAGTTCGCCGGAAAGCCGTGCCGCTCCGCCTCGGCCACGAGCGCCGGCGGGTCCGGCGACGTGATGAAGACGTTGTTAAGGTCCAGCGGCGCCGCCCCGGCCGCCAGCAGCACCTCCACGGGGACCGTGGCCGTCAGCCCGATGGTGTTGGAGTCAATCGTGCGCATCCGCCGCTCTCACGTTATCCGGGCGCGTCGTAACGGCCCGCTCGTGCGAGTATACCTGCCTGGGGCCGGCATTTCCACCCGGCGCGCCGCTCCGCCCGGAACGGCTGCCGGCCGGCGCAGCGAAAAGAGCAGGGCGAGGAATGCCTCGCCCCGCGGGATGACGATTCCAGAACCGATGGCGCTCGAGAGGGGCCGCTACGGCTCGGGCCTGAGCACCAAGTCCGCGAACACCGCCGCCGTCGGGTTGTAGTCGCTGAGGACCGCGTAACCGATGCCGCTCGTCTTCCGCCCGTTGCGGTCGAGTTGAGCGGGCGGCGCCTCGCCGTCCGGATCGTAGAACTCCCACAGGGCACCCGTCCGCGCGTACCACTGTCCAACGGCCTCGAGCGTTCGCTGCCTCAGGTCCGCCGCTTCTTTCGCGTACCCGTACCGTTGGAGCCCCCGGATGATGAGGTAATTCGTCGTGGGCCACGCCGCCCCGGACCACAGGTCCTTCTTGAAAGCCGGATCGTCGCGCGCGACGCTCGCGACGGGCATCGCCGTCCGAAACTTCCCGCTCACGAGGTGACCCACGAGCCGGCTCGCCTGGTCCTTCGTCGCCACGCCCGACCAGAGCGTCAGGAACGCTGCGCTCGTCCAGGCATCCACCCACGGGCCGTCGGCCCCGCGCCGGTCGAAGAAGAAACCGCGCTCGGGGTTCCAGAGGCATTCGCGTGCGGCCCGCTCGATGTCACCAGGTAGCACGCGAGATCGATGGCGGCAAAGTCCGCGCCGCCCGCGAATCGCGGTGAATTATCCTGGCCCGACTCCGCCGCCGTTTTCCAACCGTACAGCGGCGTGCCGTATTCCAGCGACTTCTCGGGCGGCGGCTTGCCACCCAGACGCCGCTGCTTCATGTACCACACCACCTGCTTCGAGATCACCGCGTAGGATTGTTCCAGGAACTTCCGGTCCCGCCGATTGTCCAGTTCGTACACGCGCCAGGCGGCCCACGCCAGCAGCGGCGGATGCGAGACCGCCTCCGTCGGCTGCGCTGGCATGGTGTTCGGTATGAACCCGTCACTTCCCTGGAAAGCGTAGACGGCCGCGAGCGCGTCCTTCGCCAGCCCCGCATCCAGATGCACGAGGCCCAGGCTGTGGAACACCGATTCCCGCGGGCTCATCTGCCGCTCCGGCCAACGCGCCGGCGTCGTCCACCGCGAGAGGATCGGTTGCTCGGGGGCGTACACGTTCGCCTTCATCACCGAGAAGGCCTTCGCAAGCGTCCGGCAAGTCAGGGCGTCCGTGTCCTGCGGCGCCGAAGGCGTGCTCCCGAAGAACGCCAGGTGTTGCTCGACCAGCGTGTCGATCGATGCCTTCAGACCCTGCGACGCCACCTTCACCGCCTCCTGGCCCCCGTTCGCCGAGTACGCAAACGCGAACTGCGTCCGCTTCCCGTCCTGTTTCAGCAGGAGCACCGCCTC
>JAPLMM010000119.1 GCA_026387035.1 Planctomycetota bacterium | reverse complement strand
ACCTTGGCGACCTCTTCGCCGGTGATGTGCTCGGCGGCCGCCACCTCCTGAGCGGTGTACCGCGCGGGGTGGTGGCGCAACTGAAACTTGACCTTCTCTCGCTTCAGAAACTTGGCGACGTCCATGGCTTGTCTCCTTTCCGGCGCGGTGGCCGACTCTTCTTCTCTATTATAACTCAGCCTCCCGGCGATTCCTCTTTCCGCTCGGCGCAAGGGGCGCGCAAACGGTTCAAGGGTTCGCCGTGGTTGAACATGCCAAGCGTCTCCTCTTAGGCCCGGCCGGCAAGAGGCGACTCTCAGCCGGCGACCTCGTCCGGGTGCGCGATGCGCCCGAGGACGGCGCTGGCGGCCGCCACCGCCGGGTTCGACAGGTACACCTCGCTCTTCGGGTGGCCCATTCGGCCGGTGAAGTTGCGATTGGTGGTCGCGAGGGCGACCTCGCCTTCCGCGAGGACGCCCATGTGGCCGCCGAGGCACGGCCCGCAGGTCGGCGGCGAGACGACCGCGCCGGCCTCGAGGAAGATCTCCAGATACCCGGCCCGAAGCGCCTCGCGCTCGATGGTCGGCGTCGCGGGGAAAACGAGGCAGCGGACGCCGTCGGCCACCTTGCGGCCTTTGAGGATGCGCGCGGCGACCGCCAGGTCCGACAGGCGCCCGTTCGTGCACGAGCCGATCACCACCTGGTCCACCCGAACGTCCTTGAGGTCCCCGACGGGCTTGACGTTCTCGGGCAGATTCGGGCACGCGACGAGCGGGCCGACACCCGTCACGTCCCACTCGAAGGAGACGGCATACGCGGCATCGGCGTCGCTCGCGTAATAGCGGGCCTCGCGTTCGAGGCGGCCTTCGACGTAGGCGCGCGTGACCGCGTCGGGCGCGATGATGCCGTTCTTCGCCCCGGCCTCGATCGCCATGTTGCACATGGTGAACCGGTCGTCCATCGGGAGGGCCTCGATGACGGGGCCGGCGAACTCCATCGCCCGGTACATCGCCCCCGAGACGCCGATCTCGCCGATGGTGTAAAGGATAAGGTCCTTGCCCGAGACCCAGGGCCCGCGCTTGCCGGTGAAGACGAAGCGCAGGGACTCAGGCACGCGGAGCCAGACCTTGCCGGTGGCCATCGCGGCCGCCAGGTCCGTCGAGCCGACGCCGGTGGCGAAGGCGCCGAGGGCGCCGTAGGTGCACGTATGGCTGTCGGCGCCGATGACGAGGTCGCCGGGGCCGACGACGCCTTGCTCGGGCAGGAGGGCGTGTTCGATGCCGACCTGGCCCACCTCCCAGTAATGGGTGAGGCGGTGGCGTCGGGCGAAGTCGCGGAGGACCTTCGCCTGCTGGGCGCTCGCGATGTCCTTATTGGGCGTGAAATGGTCCGGCACGAGGGCGACGCGCTCGCGGTCCCAGACGCGTTCGATGCCGGCCTCGGCCAGCCGCTCGATCGCGATCGGCGCAGTGATGTCGTTGCCGAGGGCGATGTCCACATCGGCGTAAACGAACTCGCCCGGCCGGACGGCATCGCGTCCGGCGTGGGCCGCGATGATCTTCTCCGTGATGGTCATCGGCATGGCGGTCGTTGTCTCCGCATGTCTTGCGGCCGGCGGTTGCACATGCCCGTGTGGCACGGCCGGTCTTGTCCGGCCGTGCGCGGCGCACGGCGGGGCAAGGCCCGCCGTGCCACACAACAGAATGCCAAAGGATCCTTCAAAAAAACGGGCCTAGTTATTCCCGAACGGCACGCGCCGGCTCAATTGTTTCCGAATCGGACCCTTCGGTTCGCCCCGCGCGAGAGCGGATCCTCGACGTAGCGCGCCTGGCACGCCGGGCAAAGGTCGAACCGGAAGGTCTTGTGAACCTGGTCCTCGAGTTGCTCGGCGTCCATGTCGGCCATCTGCTCCAGGAGTTCCTGGACCTCCTCGCTCTTGTCCTCGGCGAGGTCCGCGTCGGTGATCTCCATCGGGTCGTAGGCCGCGTACACCTCGACCTTGACAACGTAGCGGGTGTCTTCGTCGGCCAGGAGCGGCTTGCTGCACATGTCGCAGGTATAGTGGATCATCGCGCGCCCTCGCTCCGCAATGCCTGGGCCGTGCACCGCAGGTTCTTTCGACGCCGCGGGCCGGCCAGCGGACAGGACCCCTCGCCGCCCCTAAGAATACCAGCGCGGCGGGGCGGCGTGCAAAGCGATTCTCGTTCGCGCCGGAGGCTGGGTCAATCCGCCGATCGGCTCAAGGCGACCAGGGCCTCGAGGGTCCGGCGAGCGGCGCCGGAGTCGACAGCCTCGGCCGCCCGGGCAACGCATTCGGCCGGGGTCCGCGCCAGGCCCGCCACGTAGACGGCGGTTCCCGCGTTGGCGAGGACGACGTCGCGTCTCGGCCCTTTTTCGCCGGCCAGGATCTCGCGGATAATCTCGGCCCCTTGTGCCGGCGTCTCGACGCGCATGTCCCCCAGGTCGCTTTCCGGGAGTCCCAGGTCGGCCGGCGTGAGGTCGTACTCCCGGATGCGTCCGCCTTTGACCTCCGCGACGTGCGTCGGCCCCGAGAGAGTGATCTCGTCCAGGCCCTCGGAGGAATGGACCACCAGCGCGTGCTCGACCTGGAGGCGGAGCATGACCTCGGCGATCAGGCGGACGAGGTCCGGCGCGAAGACGCCCATCACCTGACGCCGCGCCCCCGCCGGATTCGTCAGCGGGCCGAGCACGTTGAAAACCGTCGGGATGCCGATGTCTTTGCGGACAGAGACCGCATGCTTCATCGCCCCGTGCAGAAGCGGCGCGAAGAGGAATCCGATACGCGCCTCGCAAATCGAGCGGGCGACCACTTCCGGCGGCGCCTGAACGTTGACGCCGAGCGCCTCCAGCACGTCGCTCGAGCCACACCGGCTCGTCGCACCCCGGTTGCCGTGCTTCGCGACGTACGCCCCGGCGCCGGCCGCGACGATGGCCGCGCACGTCGAAACGTTGAACGGCTTTCGGCCCGTGCCCCCCGTGCCGCACGTGTCGATGACCGGAAGGTCGCCGACGTCGATGCGCGTGGCCTTCTCGCGCATGACGAGGGCGGCGCCGGCGATTTCGTCGGGCGTCGGGCCCTTGATGGAAAGGGCCACGAGGTAGGCGGCGACCTGGGCGGGGGTCGCCCGGCCTTCCATGATGAGGCGCATCGCCTCGCGCGACTCCTCGAGCGAGAGGTCCTCGCCTCGCGACAACTTCTGAATGAATGGGATCATGGCTTTCCCCATTATACTTCGACGGCGGCGCACGGCGGCCCGGAGCGGCTCGACCGCCTCCGGCCGCGCGAGCGTCACCGTGCACCCGCCAAATCCTGCGCCCGTCAGGCGCGAGCCGAGGACGCCCTCGACGCCGCGCGCAATCTCGACCAAGAGGTCCAACTCCGGCCCGCTGACCTCGTAATCGTCGCGCAGGGAATCGTGGCTCGCGTTCATCCGTTCGCCGAAGCGCGCCAGGTCCCCGGCCTTCAGGGCCTCGGCCGATTCGAGCACCCGCGCGTTTTCGGTAATGACGTGGCGGCATCGGCGGCGGATGACCTCCGGCAGGCGATCCGCGTGCGCCTCGAAGAGCGCGAGCGACACGTCGCGCAACTCGCGAATGTCCGCGTCGAACTCGCGCAGGCGCTCGGCGCCTTCCTCGCACTGTCGGCGTCGCTCGTTGTACGCGCCGGACGAGAGCCGACGCTTGACCCCCGAGTCGATGACGACCACTTTCGCCTCGCGCGCCGGGAGCGGGACGGCCTCAAACGAAAGGTCGCGGCAATCGAGCACCAGCGCGTGCCCCGCCCGGCCGTGAAGGCTGACGAACTGGTCCATGATGCCGCAGCGGACGCCGACCCGGTGCTCCGCCTCCTGGCACAACTCGGCCAGGCGCTCCGCCGACAGACCGTGCGCCTCGGCAAGAACGGCGGCCGGCGCGGCGGGCACGTCCGGCCGGGCCGCCACCAGCAGCGCCAGCGCCGACGCCACTTCATAGGCCGCGCTCGACGACAGGCCCGAGCCGACCGGCACGTCGCCGTCCACGACGGCCCGGAATCCGCGAAGCACAATCCCCTCCTCCGCGAGGACCTCGGCTACCCGGATCGGGTAGCGGAGCCAGTGCGGCGCTCCGGCAGGCTCCGCCTCCCCCAGACGGAACTCCGCCCGCTCGTCAAACTGGACCGACCAGAGCGCAACGACGGGCCGGTCGTGCGGCACGAGGGCGATGCGGACGGCCCGGTCGAGCGCCATCGGCATCACGAAGCCGCCGCTATAGTCCGTGTGCTCGCCGATGAGGTTCACCCGGCCGGGAGCGCGGACCACCCGCACGGGCCCGGAGTCGCCGAAAACGTCGCGAAATCGGGCGGCCAGATCGGCCACGGAAGTCCCCTAAAGGATAAGAACCGGCGTCGGCGAGTGTAGGCGCGGGCCTTGCAGGCTGTCAACGCCAAACTCCGCCGGGGCCCCCGGGAAGCGGATTCGCGTAAACCCCGCAGGCCGCGCCTGCCGATAATCCCTTGTGGCGAGGTCGCCCGTGCTGCGCCCCGGCAGGCAGCGGAGGGTCGTATCCCGTGACGAAAGCGAGGGAGGCGTACCAGGTTTCCCTGATGAAGGGACGGGAACGGTTTCTCGTGCGTTGCGGCCCGGGGGACGAGGAAGCGGCCATCGCGCAGTTGATGCACTGGGCCGAGAACCCGGACCTGGATTTCGACTGGTTCGACGCCGCCGTCCTCTCGCGCCAAATCAACCAGCACCTCGTGAGCCGTTCGGTCGAAGGCGAGGACCAAACCGAGGATTGAACGCCGAACGATGGCAAATCCCTTGTTTCAGAAATTCTTGACGTACATCGAGCACGAGCGCAATTTCTCGGTGCACACGGTGCGCTGCTACACGGCTGACCTGGCGCAGTTCGCCGAGTTTCTCTGCAACGGCGCCCCGGAAGACGGCCTCGACGAGCGCGAAGTTTCCGAGCGGATCCGAAAGGTGGCGCCGCTGGACCTGAGGCGGTACCTGGCGGAACTGAAGCGGGCCGACTACAGCCGGGCGACCGTCGCGCGGAAACTCGCGACGCTCCGCTCGTTCTACAAGTTCCTCGCCCGCTCTGGCGAAGTCTCCCGCAACCCCGTCAAACTCATCCGCACGCCGCGACAGGAACGCCGGCTCCCGAAGTTCCTCCAGCCCGGCGAAGTCGAACGCCTGCTCGCCGCGACGAAGGGCGACGACTTGCTCGCTCTGCGCGACGCCGCGATCCTCGAGGTGCTCTACTCCACCGGCATGCGCGTCTCGGAACTTGTGGCGATGGACCTCGAGCACGTCGATCCGATCGGCGAAGTGGTCCGGGTTCGCGGCAAAGGGAAACGCGAGCGCCTCGCGCCGCTCGGGTCCTACGCCCTGCGGGCGCTCGAGCGATACCTGGCGGCCCGGGCCGACGCCGGACCCATCGATAAGAAAGCCGTCTTCGTCAACCGCCACGGGCGACGCCTGAGCACCCGGAGCGTCCGGAGGAAACTGTCGAAGTACCTCGCGATCGCCGGTCTCGACCCGAAGGTTTCGCCGCACACCCTGCGCCACTCATTCGCCACCCACATGCTCGAGCGCGGGGCCGACCTGCGGGCCGTCCAGGAACTCCTGGGCCACCGAAGCCTCTCGACGACCCAAATCTACACGCACGTCACGGCCGGCCGGCTGAAGGAGATTTACGAGTCGGCCCACCCGCGGGCCAACTGAGCCTCCTGTTGACCCCGCCATTCCCGCCGAGTACAACAGCCGTATGGCCATCGCCGAGATGCTCAAGCACGTGGCGCTGTTTGCGGGGCTCGATAAGGCCGCGCGCGAGTCCGTGGGGCGGCTGGCCGTCGAGCGGCGCGTCCCGGCCGGCCAGGTCCTCTTTCGCCAGGGCGAACCGGCCGACGGCTTCTACGTCGTACTGGATGGAAAGGTGAAGGTGTACAAACTGGCGCCGGACGGGCGGCAGCAGATCCTGCACGCGTTCGGGCCGGGCCAAGCGTTCGCCGAAGCGGCAATGTTCGCGGGCGACTCTTTCCCCGCGTTCGCCGAGACGCTCTCCGAGAGCCGGCTTGCCTTCTTCCCGCGGGGGGCGTTCCTGAAGGAACTGGGGCGGAACCCGGCCCTTGCGGCCGGGCTGATCACGTCGCTCGCGCGCCTTTGCCACCAGTTGGCCGGGCTCGTCGGGCAACTCGCCCTGAGCGGCGTCTCGGGCCGGCTCGCGCGGTACGTGACGGACCTGGCGCGCCGCAAGGGCGTCGCGCTGGAGAAGGGCGCCCAAGTGCGGCTCGACCTGGCGAAGGGGGAACTCGCGCACCACCTCGGGATTGCCCCGGAAACCCTGAGCCGGGCCCTCGGACGCCTCGCCGCCCTCGACCTGGTGGAAGTGGACGGCCCGGTGCTGACGCTTCGCAATCCCGCGGGCCTCCAGGCCCTGGCCAGCGGTTTCACGCCCGAGGCCGACTGAGCCGATTGCCCCTTTCCGCCCCCGAGAATCCCTGCTGGCAAAAATGCCACGACTTGACCTGCGTCAAAGCCTGCCACGGGGGCGCGGCCTATCATGAGGGTGGGATCCGGAACAAAGGAGGCAGGCGGATGGCGGCGACCAGGACAGTGAAACGAAAGATCGTCAAAATTGACGAGCGGCTCTGCAACGGGTGCGGGGTGTGCGTCACGCCGTGCGCGGAGGGGGCCATTGAACTCGTGGACGGGAAGGCCCGCGTCGTCCGCGAGGAATTGTGTGACGGGGCCGGGTTCTGCCTGGGCGTCTGCCCGACGGGTGCGCTCTCGATCGAGGAGCGCGAGGCCCCGGCATTCGACGCCGAGGCGGCCCGCGAGCGCGAGGCCGAGCGCGGAAAGACCCTCCTCCAGGAAAAATGTTTCCGCTGCGGCGCGAGCGAGACGGAGGCGGTCCTTTTCCCGTGCCGGACGAACGGCGAATCGAAATGGGTGTGCGTGCGGTGCCTCCCGCCGCTCATCCACGGCTAAAACATGGAGACCATGCAATGAACTGTGAAAAGAAGAAATCTTGTGCCGGCTTCGTGGCGGGGAAGAAGTGCCCGGGCGTCTCGTTGGCGGAGCGGCTGGGCCCGGAGTTCGGCCGGCTCATCGCCGACTATCACGGCCGCATCTGGGGACGCGAGGGCGCGATTCCGCTCAAATACAAGTATCTGATGGCCCTGGCGACGGCCGTCACGGGGCGCGAACCGCAGCGCGCTGTCCTGGAGACGAACAAGGCGCTCGCGCACGGTGCAACGGCCGAGGAGATCCGCGAGGCGCTGGAACTGGCGGTGTGGCTGGGTGGGTCGCCGCTGCTTCTGGAGATCGTCGGTCCGGTGCTGCGGTTCCTCGAAGCGCGTCTGGCGCAGCCGCCGGCGTCCTGCTGCCCGCCGTGAGGGCTCGGAGACGTTTCGCTTGACACCTCTTCGCCCGCCATCTACGTT
>JAPLMM010000118.1 GCA_026387035.1 Planctomycetota bacterium | reverse complement strand
TCGGGTCATAGCTTGCCGCCTTTAGCATGCGTTCCAGGAGTTCCATGGGAAGACCCACGACGTTCGTGAAACTTCCCTCGATGCTTTCGACGAAGCGGTCGCCGGTTTCCTGAAGGGCGTAGGCGCCGGCCTTGCCGAGGGCCTCGCCGGAGGCAACGTAGGCGTGAATCTCGGCGGCGCTCATCGGCCCCATGTGGACCGTCGTCGCGTCGTGCGCGAGCCACCGCCGGCCCGCCCCCGCGTCCACGAGCGCCAGGCCCGTCAGGACCCGGTGAATGCTGCCCGCCAGGGCCGACAGGATTTGCCGCGCCTCGTCCTCGTCGCGAGGTTTGCCGATGACCCGCCCTTCCAGTTCGACGGCCGTATCGGCCCCCAGCACGAGGCCCTTCCGGATGCCGTGCGTCTCGATGGCCGACATCGCCTTCAGGTACGCCAGGCTCTCGACGTACGCGGCGGCGCTCGGGGCCCGGCGAATGCTCGCATCCTCGATCGGCCCGGGCGGGCGGACCTTGAAGCGGTAGCCGGCCTGGCGCAGGAGTTCCCGCCGCCGCGGCGAACTCGACGCCAGAATCAGTTCCACGGCCGTGTCTGGCATCACGCCCCCCGGTCGGGCGAGGCCCGCCGGCGCATCGGCAGATACACGCCGACGTCGCCGGCCTGGACATCCGCTGCTTTGCCTTCCACGATTTCGGCCTGGGTCCAGCGCGGGCCGACCTCCAGAACGCGGATTGTGGCGACCCACCGGCCCTTGCGGTAGATGCCCATCAGGAAGTCCGGCGCGAGGCCTTCTTCGCGCCCGCCCTCGAGCGCCACGAGGTCCGGCAGGTTCGGCTGCGATTCCGCGGCCGCGACCTCCAGCACGATCGCCCCCGGGTCGCACCATTTCCACCGGAGTTGTTCCGCCTCCAGGGGCGAGAGCCGCTCGCTCGGCCGTTCCGCCGCGCACCCCGCCAACGCCACCGCCGCCACGCCGACCATCCACCATCGCTTCATGCCTGTCCTTTCCGCAGCCCCGCGAAGAATGCGGTCAGACCCCATTTTTCAGGCGGGGCTGACCTCGATCCACATCCGCTCGCTGTCCCAGCGGACCACCAGTTCCGTATTGCACGCCTCGCACCGGAACCGCCTGCCTGGGGGCGTCCCGTGATGGACGATCAGTTCGGCCGAGCAGATCGGGCAGTGCCGCGCGAACGTCTGCGGGATGCCGCCGGCCGTCTGCGGTTCGGCGGGTCCGATGGCGCGCTCGACCGCGGCGCGGTCGGCGCCGCTCGCCACCAGCCGGTCCAGTTCGGGCACCCGTTCGCCCGCCGCGAAGACCGTCGCGCCGACGAGCCGGCCGCCCTGGAACACCAGCCGCTGGTACGTCTCCGGCCCGCCCTGTATGGAGAGGTTCCCTCTACTACAGGGCCCGCCTGCGGCCGGGAGGAGCACCGATTCGGTGTCCGGGCCGTCCGGCAGGTGTCCGGCGCCGAGGACGGCCAGTTCGTGTCCGAAGACCTCCGTCCGCATTCGGATCGCGCCGGCGGCGAGGGCCGGGGCGGCCTCGACGCCGGCCGGCTCCAGCATGTTTGCGGCGGCGATCGCGCCGTGGTTCCACGCCCGCTGCCAGCAGAAGGGCGTGTCGCCCGGCGGCGAGGGTCGGCGGTCGTCGGTTTCCGTTGCGGACGGGACGGTCTCGGCCACATCGCCCGCCGCGAAGACGTCCGGCTGGGTCGTCCGCAGCCGAAGGTCCACCCGGATGCCGCGCCCGACGGCGATGCCGGAACCTTCGACGAGTGCGACGGCCGGCCGGCGGCGGCTCCCGCAGGCCACCAGTTCCGCGCCCAGCAGGTCGCCGGCCGCCGTTTCGACGCCGATCGCCCGCCCCCCGGCCCCGAGGATCGCCCGCGCCGCCGTCTGCCGCCGAACCGCGATCCCGTTCTTCTCCAGCAGGTCCTCAACCAGGCGGGAGGCTTTTTCGTCGAGCATTTCCGGCCAGTACGAGGGCCCGTCCACGAGTTGCGTGACCTCGATGCCGCATCCGGCGAGGCTCTGGGCCAGCGTCAGGCCGACGAGCCCGGCGTCGAGGATGACGGCGCGGCGGACATCCTTGAGCGCCTCGCGGACCTCGACCGCGCCGTGCAGCGTGTCGAACCGGACCACGCCTTCGAG